>NZ_BAAAZP010000012.1:0-67694 GCF_039536965.1 Nonomuraea antimicrobica
CCATCGCCGTCCTTCAGAACCACCGCGTTGCCCAGGCCGCCTGAGGATGAAAAGGGGTCAGTGTTCCAGGGCCGGCATGCCGGTGACAGTACGCCGCCCTTCCGACAATTTCGGTGTCAGCCGTGCTGACAATCTGCTGGTAGGTCGCGGGATTACGCCAACCCGGCGGTGCGTACAGACCCCATAGCCGATGACTCAGCCGCGGGCGGGCGTGCGGAACACCTGGTGACTGTGCCAGTCGATGTGGTCCTGTTCGACTTCGTCCAGGCCGGGCTGGGGAGGTCGAGCGGGCCGGCCTGCCAGGGCGAGCACCATGTCCAGGGCAGACTGCGAGCGGCCGACGAACCTGGCCGAGACGGTGATGGCGCGCTCTGTGGTCAGTCCGAGGACGCCCTTGTCGAACAGTTTGTGGTGGATCGCGCACAGGCACAGTCCGTTCGCCACGTCGTCGGGCCCGTCGAAGGCCCACCAGCGCACGTGCGCGGCATCGAGGCCCACCGCCGCGCCGTCCAGCCAGCCGTCGTAGGAGCAGAACGCGCAGCAGTACTCGTATGCCATGAGCACCCGGTCGCGGAAGCCCGGGTCACGGCGTGCGGCAGACAGCTTCTTGGTCTCTGCGGCGGTTTCGAGGGTCTCCAGGTCCAGGCCGGCCAGCAGGCACAGGTCGGTGTGCAGGGACGGCGCGAAGTTGGCATCCAGGAGATATCGGGCCATCCGCCCCAGCAGACCGGGTTCCTCCGCCAGCGCGCGGGCCAGGTCGGGATGCAGACGGCCGGTGGCCTCGCTCTCGCGCAGGCGGCCCAGCTCCGGGCCCGGGCTGCCAGGGCCATGGCGGGTGTCGACCAGCCAGAGGCCGTCGTTCGTCAGGTGATGAAAGGGGTAGCCCGGGCTGGTGTCACGGGGCGGACCGTACTCCTTGAGCAGTTTCTTCAGTTCGGCCTCGGCGGCGCTGAACGGGATGGGGCGATTGCCGTGCCGCTGGAAACGGCCCAGGGCGTACAGGAGGAGGAGCGGCTTGTGCGGCGCGCGCTCACCGCCTCTGCTCCAACGCCGGATCTCGGCGACCCGCTCGATCCAGTCCACGATCGGCCAGTGTAGGACGATCTTTCCGGTCTCGGCATACGTATTTCGCGTTGGCCGTCCGCGCCTTGTAGTCGCCCGGTGAGCGATCTTCGGCCAGGCGTCTGTCAGCATCTGGTCACTCGTGAGCTGGATGGCCACCGGGTCACACCGCCAGCGTGTGGCGCAAAAGGATCAGGGTCAGTGCTTGCGCTTCTTCCTGCGGCCTCGGGCTCCCGGCGGCCGAGTGGGGACGAGACGGAGGGGGTGGTGGCGGGTGGTCTTGCGGAGCGGCTCGGCCACCAGCTCGCGTAGCTCCCGCAATCCCACGACATCGGGGTGCCCCGACGCCAGGATCGCCTCCACGAACTCGTACGCGTCCCCGCCCCCCATCCTCTTGAGCTGCTCGACAAGCCCTTCAGGCCCCGCGAGCTCCAGCACCGACAGGAAGTTCTCCGCCCCCATCAGCAGGTTCTCCCGCTCACTCAACGACCCGGGCTTCATCTCCCCGGCATCGATGAGCTGCGTCCACACGGCGGGCCCGAGGACCGGGTCGCGACGCAGGTCATGCAGAAGCCGCCGTTCGGGAAGGGCGTCGGCCAGAACGCGCAGCATCGCCCCCACCCGCGTACGGAACGGGCAATCCCGCACGGCCTGCAACAACATCTCGACGTCATGACCCGGCCAGGCCAGCCACCCCTGGAGCTCCGCGACGGCGTCCTGCGGCGGATAGTGCTGGGCGAGCACCCCGAGCAGCTCGGCCGGCGGGGCGGTGGCCAGCTCGCCGATGAGGGGAGCGTCGCGGCCCTCGGCGAGGAGGCGGTCGCGGACGCCGCGCACGCCGAGCGGAGTGAGGCGGACCAGCGGGAGGTCGGGCTCGGCGAGGGCGGTGCGCAGGCGTTCGACCGCGTCCGGTGGCAAGGGCTGGTCGTCGTGGTCGAGGTCGCTCGCGTAGAGGGGGTCGGCGGGGCCGCGGGTGAGCTCCACGGCCCTGAGGTCGGACAGTACCTCGAACATGCGCCCCAGGTCCCGGGCGGCCTCGCGGCGCCAGAGATCACGCAGGCCCTCTTCTTCCTGGTCAAGAACGAAGTACTCTTGGCAGGCCAGCCACACCGTCTCTTCGAGCCGGGCCACCGGCATCTCGTCCAGCCCGTACATGGAGTTGAGCACGTCCGGCAGGATCTCGTCGAAGATCTCGGCCAGGATGGGCTCGGGCTGCCACGTCGCGGCGGGCACGGTGACCACACGGCCCAGCTCCGGCAGCACCTCGAACGCGCGCCGCCACAGCTCCTGCGGGTCGCGCAGCAGGGGTGCGGCCTTGGCCACGCGGAAGAGCCGGCCCTTGCTGGTGCGGGTCAGGCGCAGCTTCTTGGCCCAGGCGAGCAACAGGTTGAGCTGCGGCAGATCGGTGGCGCTGCGGACGCGCAACTGGTCCTCGCCGGTGCCCAGCAGGGCCGACACCTCGAGGGCGTCGGCGACGCGGAGGTTGCCCGCGTCGGTGAGGGCGCGACCGTCCTTGCCCGCCCAAGCGGCCAGGGTGATGAGACGCTGGACGGTCTGGCTGCGCGCGGCGGCCTCCATCAGCTCGGACGCAGGGGGCAGGGAGACAGGCGGCTGGGGGAAGGCGCGTTCCTCGCTGATGCCGCCGTTCACGAAGCGGTTCTGCATGATCTTGTCGAGCACCTGCTCGTCATACGGAACGCGACCGGCGTCGAGATCGCGTTTGAACCGCTCGAACGCCCCCGGAACGGTGAGATCGACGCCCTGGCCGAGAGCCGTGTGCGCCCAGAACGTCGCCACCCCGCGCAGTGTGGGATCGTCGAGCGCGGCCGCGTACTCCGCCCGCGCGCCGACGATGATCTCTTCCGCCTCCGCGAGCGTGGCGCCGCGCGGGTCGCGCAGGCCCGTGACGTCGAGATAGCGCAGGTACGTGCACAGCACCTCCGGGGCGAGGTCGAGCTCCTGCCGCGAGGCCGTCACCTTGTACGGCACGTACCGCAGCAGGAAGAACCTGATGCGCGCACCGTCCCAGTACGCCAGCCGGCCGTCACGGCTCTCGTGCCGCGCGTCGACGGCGGCGGAGAGCAGCAGGCCATCGACCGGACGCCCGTGCTCCTCCGCCCAGGTCACACACCGCCGGATCAGCAGGTCCTTGGCGGCCTCGAACTCCTCGGCCTCTTCGGGCTCGAACCAGGTACGCACAATCCAAGCCTCCCATCTCTACAGGGTCACCGTCTCGCCTGTCAGACGAGAGTTCCCGGCGGCCCAGGCGACGAGACGGCTGTGCAGGCTCTCGCCGTGCAAGGGGAGGATCGCGGTGCCGTTCCCCATCGTCGAGTTCTACGAGACGGCGACGTGGAAATTTCCTGGTTCCCATGCGCCGCTTCCGGTCGTCGCGGCTGTGCGGTTCGCGGTGTGGGCGGTGAGGGCGCCAAGTCCACAGAGAGCTGCGATTGCGCAGCGTACATAGCGTGCCGCGTCGAACATCGACTCGCCGGCGCTCGACTGCCGCACTCCCGACTGCGCCCAGGCCGACGTGCGTACGCTGGGCGCCGGCTCCGAGTACCACGCAATCCCAGCGCTGGTCCTGGACCGCGCATGGACGGCGCTCCGGGGGTACGCGGTCGAGGTTGCTATTGCTCCAACAGCCCTACCACCAACTCGTCAGCCTCACCCGCATATGACACCTGGACGACCTTACGCAGCTTGACGAAGTTCTTGCTCTTGTCAAGGTCAAGACGGGCAACGCTTGTGGCTTCCAACTGCCCTAATTCGGCGAGGCGTGCGTACGCTTCGTTGCTCGGGTCGTAAAGCGGGGATTCGGAGTTTCCAGAGGTGCTGATCGATGTCCCGTTCGTCCAGGCACAACGGGGCGTTCGGACTTCTCCCTGGTGACAGGCCGTCCTCGACGTTGAACTCTCGTGCCAGGAACGAACAGCGCTCCTTCTCACCCACTTCGAGCACGGAATGCTCACCTGAAGGTCGCGGGGATTCTCAATGAGAATGCACTCAGCCGCCATGGTCTCAGCGGGTCGGACGAAGCGCACCCGTACATCGTTACGTAGGAGGGTGCGTGCGGGCGTGCAAGCCCGTACGGCCGAAAACCACTTGCCTCGCGTGGTGAGCTCAGGGAATGTGGTGTCCATGATGCTCTGACGGACAGCACGCGCTATTTCGAGATGCCACGGCGCCTGCTCGCGCCGTAATGCCGCCCGCCCATACCCTGTTCCGCGAATCAGCGAAGAGAGCGTTTTGTCTCAGCAATACTCCCGGCGGGAGTTCCTGCCGCCATCCACCACGGCCATGGGTACGGCCACCGTCACCGTGTTCGCCTCCCCCACAAGCTGGATCGAGTCCGAGGCCGTCGCGCAATGCCATCAGGTGGCCGCCCTCGACGGCATGATGCACGTCGCCGCCATGCCGGACCTGCACCCCGGCAAGGGCGCCCCCATCGGCGCCGCCATGGCGTCGACCATCTTGTACCCGTTCCTGGTGGGTTCCGACATCGGATGCGGCATCGCCGTCTTCCCCGTCAAGCTCAAGCGCGC
This sequence comes from Nonomuraea antimicrobica, assembly GCF_039536965.1. Taxonomy (NCBI): domain Bacteria; kingdom Bacillati; phylum Actinomycetota; class Actinomycetes; order Streptosporangiales; family Streptosporangiaceae; genus Nonomuraea; species Nonomuraea antimicrobica. Next base: position 4,608 of record NZ_BAAAZP010000012.1, read on the forward strand.
CGTACCCGAGAAGCTGGCCGCCCGGTTTCCCGATCTCGATCGCGCGCTGCATCCAGAGCAGGATGCCGACGACCCGGCCTGGGCCGTGGTGAAAAGTGAGATTCCCGCTGGTCATGTCGAGGGCCTTGGGACGGTCGGCCGGGGCAACCACTTCGTTGAGCTGGCGCGGATCGGGACCGTTTTCGAGCCGGAGCACGCGAGCCGTCTCGGACTCGCCGCCGGCGACCTGGTTCTCATCGTCCACAGCGGTTCCCGAGGGCTGGGCGAACGGATCCTGCGGGCGCACACCGAGGTCCACGGCGCGGGCCCGGCCCCTGATCCCGGCGCCTATCTGGCGATGCATGACGACGCCGTACGCTGGGGCTCGCTCAACCGGCGGCTGCTGGCCGCCCGGGTCGCCCATGCTCTGGGGACCGAGCCCACCGAGCCGATCGTCGACCAGTGCCACAACCTGGTCGAGCTCCACGACGGGATCTACCTGCACCGCAAGGGGGCGGCACCGGGTGACGGCCGCGACGTGCTCATCGCCGGTACGCGAGGCACCCCTTCCTACCTCGTGGCCGCCCACGCCGGGCCGGACGCCGGCCATTCCGTGGCGCACGGCGCGGGCCGCAAGATGTCGCGTTCGGACGCGCTGCGCCGGGGGCGGGCCAAGCACACGGTGGAGGAGCTGCGCCGCACACCGGTGGGGTCGCTGGTGGTGTGCGGCGACCGGCAGTTGCTCTTCGAGGAGGCGCCAACGGCCTACAAGCGCATCGAGCAGGTGATCGCCGACCTCGTCGACCATGACCTGGCCACGCCCGTGGCCACCACGATCCCGCTGGTCACGTACAAGACGCCCGACCTCGGATCGGCGCCCCAGAAGGACCGCCCGGAGCACCGGGAGCACCGCCGCAGGCGGGGGCGTCCATGAGCGTCCACCTGCTCCTGTCGGCCGGACGCGGCCCGCAGGAATGCGCCTGGGCATTGGCCCAGCTACTGCACCGCCTGGAAACCGACGCCACCCGGCAGAACCTGGAGACCCATCGCGCTCAGACTGTCCCCGGCGACCGGCCCGGCACCTACCGATCGGTCCTCATCCGCATCACCGGAGCCGCCGCCGACGCGTTCGCCGCCTCGTGGACCGGAACCCTGTGCTGGCAGGCCCCCAGCCCATACCGGACCAGCACCGGCCGGAAGAACTGGTACGTCATCGCCCAGCCATGCCAGGTCGACACCCCGCGCACGACGTTCGCGGAAGCAGACGTCGACATCGTCGCCTGCCGCACCGGCGGCCCCGGCGGTCAACATCGGAACAAGGCCAGCACGGCGGTACGGGCGACCCACCGGCCCACAGGGATCGTCGTCGTGGTCGACACCGAGCGGCAGTTCAGCCTCAACCGCCGCATCGCCATGCGGCTGCTGCGCCAACGCGTCGAACACGGCGACGAGGCGGCAGAGCTCGCCGTCACCACAGCCCGCTGGCGCATCCACGACGAGCTAGTACGCGGCAACCCCACCCGCATCGAACGCCCGATTCGGTCTCCACACTGACTCACGAGTCGGACCGCCACCAGGCGTCTTTGAAAGGCGCCAGGAAGATCTTTTGGTCTTCTCCTGACCGATCGTATGAGCGACCGTCACACTAAAGGCCGTGACGAACGATCTCACGGATGCGCAGAACCGCCTGGTCTCGCTCCGTCAACTCCACCAGGTGGCGGCTCTGCTCAATATGCCGTACCCGGGTGAGACAGTCACCCACGACGATTCTCCGCAATCCAGACAGCAGGCGGCGCTGTACGCCGGCATCGCCGACTGGGCTCGGCTGTCGGCGCAGGCGGCCGAACAACTTGGTAAGTCGAACATTCCCGAGATTACCGACAAATTCGCCTATCTCGTCGAATACACCGACCGGCACGCCAAAGGCTGGCACCAAGCTCCCAGCGAGCAGTCCCATGGGATCACCCTGGGCACCACGGCCGAGACGGTCGCGCAAATCGTACTCCCTCGCTACATCACCCACCTGGCCGAACACCGCTACGAATACGAGCTGTGGCTGGTGGATACGCTGTCCCTGCGTGCGAGCGTGTGGCACGTGGACAGCACCGAGGCGCGCCCCCGTCGCCGCCGCCCCAACTTTCCTTCATCACCGCTCACGCTCAAAGAGGCCGAGGTTCCTCCGCAAGCCGTCGAGATCCGCACGCCCACCCAAATATATCGACTCATAGATCACCAGCTCGCCCTGTAACCGAGAGGGCCGGGCCCTGGAAACGATGATTGCAAGCGAGTAGGGCCTGCCCCAAAGGCAAGTGAGCCCGCCCGTCATTGGCCTTTTCATTTCGACAAGCTCGCCGTTCGGTACGAAGCGATCATCCACATAGCTGCTGCCATCACGGCGATTCCGGACAGCCGCCTTCTGATGGCGTTCGGTGTGGGCGCGGCGTGGAGCCGGGTGCGTGAGACTGCCGTGAGACGTCTGTGGAACGTCGGGCTCGCAGGCTGGACGGCATGGCATTGACTGACAAGAGCCGGAGGACGGCGTACGGTGTGGCGCTTGTGCTTGTCCTCTCCGCTTGCGGACCGCGTGGGCAGGCAGCTCAGTACCCCGACGCGGCCCCGGACCCGGTGGAGCCTCGGGCGGCGAGTCCGTCCCCTCCGCAGACCGCTCCTCCCCCGCAGGCTCGTGGGATCGTGGCCGGTCCCGTGTCGACGGCTTTCGCGGTCGAGGGCAGGGACCTGCGCCTGGTCAGGTCGGGCGAGAAGGAGCTGGCGCTGCAGTTCGAGCTGTACAACGGCACCGGCGAGGAGGTCTCGCTCGGCACGCTGGGTCTGGACGGCCGCGAGCAGTTGATGGCGCTGGTGGACCTGCCCAGGGGTACGGCGTACGGTCTGGTCGGCGGTTCGGGCCCGGACGGACGGATCAGCGAGGACGTCGACGTCGAGCCGGGACAGTCGGCCCCGGTGACGGCGGTCTTCACCGCGCCACCCGAGGAGGCCACCGAGATGCTGGTCGTGGTGAACGGCCTGCTTCCGGTGACCGTACCGATCACGGAGGGTGAGCTGGACGACGATCCGGCCTTGTCGGGCCCGTACGGTGCGGCCCAGGTGGGCCCGCTGGTCTGCAAGACGGAACAAGGCGGACGCGAGAAGTTCCGGCTGCCCAGCGACGTGCTCTTCGAGTTCGGCAGCTCCAAGCTCTCGACCTCGGCCCGATCGAGCATAGAAGGGCTGCGCGAACGGATCTCCGCCGCGTCGGGTTCGGTGACCGTGAACGGGCACACCGACGGGATCGGCACCGACTCCGCCAATCAGATCCTGTCGGAGGAACGCGCCGCGGCCGTCAGGCAGGTGCTCCAGCCGTCCCTCGGCGACGGCTTCACGTATCAGGCGAAGGGGCACGGTGAGAGCGAGCCCGTGGCGCCCAACACCAAGCCCGACGGCAGCGACGACTCCTCCGGGCGGGCGCAGAACAGGCGGGTCGAGGTGCAGGTCGAAGGCGAATCGACCGTGCAGCCCGCGGAGACGGGCGGCGAGCTGTCGGACGCGGGGCTGGTGGCCCGGGTGGAGAGCGTACGCCGGCTGTCGGGTTATCTGCTGGCCAGCGTCAAGATCACGAACTCGGGCTCCGAGCCCGCGCCCCTGCCGTACGAGAACCATTTCACGCCCGACGAGCTCACCACGGGCCAGCTCTCGATCGCAGGACAGAACGAACGGCACGAGCTGTGCGGCTTCGCCGAGCCCACCTACTTCGACTTCATCGGCACGATGAGCTCCGGGTTCGCGCCGGGCAAGCTCGACTCGGTTCCGGGGGGCGCCGAGGTGACGCTGTGGGGGCTGTTCCCCGCACCGGTTCCGGCGGCGGCGGGGCAGGGCTCGACGGGGGCGTCGGTGAAGGTGCAGATCGGCGGGTACGCGGAGCCGCTGGACGCGGAGGTCACCGCAGCCGGTTGAGCGGCCCGGCGGGCGCGGCGGTCTCAGGGTGTGCTGAGGGCGGTGCCCACCTCGGCCAGGCGGGCGGCGTAGCGGGGCCAGCCGAAACCGGAGGCGGCGTAGGCCGAAGCCGTCGACTCCGCCAGTTCCGCCGCCCGCCCCGCGTCCCCCTCCGCGAGCGCCAGCGCCGCCGACACCGACCGCGCGGCGAGCCAGGGAGTGCTGTGCTCGGGCGTATCGGCGTAGACCTCCGCCAGCAGGGCCGCGGCCTCGCTCAGTTCCCCACGCCGGATGAGTACGTCGGCGAGGTCGACGTGCGCCATGTTCGGCCCGGAGCCGTCGGACACGGCGTAGCCGACGGCCACGCGCATGTGTCCCTCCGCCCGGGCCAGGTCCCCCTCCATGACGGCGGCGGCGCCCCTGATCAGCTCGTTCAGCGGGAGGATCTGGCGGTCGTCCAGGCGTTCCGCGTAGTGATCCGACTCGGCGGCGCATGCCACCGCCTCCTGGACGCGTCCCATTCCCAGCAGGGCCTGCGCCTGGTTGCTGAGGCCGCGCGCCAGCCCGTGCTCGTCGCCCTTCTCCAGGTCGAAGGCGTTGGCCATGGCGTAACGTTCGAACGCCCGCTGCGCGTCGCCGCAGAAGAGGTGGAGGGTGCCGAGCGCGTCGGCGAAGGCGGACATCCGCTGCGTGTGGGCGAGCCTTTCCGCCTGCTCCATGCCCTGCAGCAGCGGTGGGAACGCGTCGCGCAGGCGGCCCCGTTCGATCTCCACGATGCCGCGGTAGTACAGGACGTTCATGGTCACGAGGTCGTCCGACGCGATCTCGGCCAGTTGCGCGGCCCTGGTCAGGAACTCGGCCGCCTCGTCGAACCTGCCGACCATCGTGGCCACGAAGGCGTGGTCGCTCAGCGCGGTGGCCTGCTCGGTCGGCGTACTGCCCGGCGCGTCGGTCAGGGCCGAGAAGTGCCGTCGCGCCTCGCCGTACCAGCCGCGGATGAGCCACGGCGTGTGCAGTTCGAGCGCCAGCCGCAGCCCGTCGGCGGCCCTCTCGGTGGACGGGGCCCGTTCCAGCGCTTCCAGGAGGTTCGGCCACTCCGCGAACACGGCCGTCACCTCCTCCGCCGCGGCGAAGTCGCTCGGCTCGCCGATCCGGCGGACGAACGCCAGGCACCAGTCCAGATGGGCCGCCAGCGCGCGCTCCGTCTCACCTGCGGCGGACAGTTCGGCCCAGGCGTAGTCCTTCACGGTCTCCAGCAGCCCGAACCGTCTTCCGCCGCCCGACGCCTCCACGGTGACCAGGCTTCGGTCCGCCAGTTCGGCCAGGGCGGGGGCGACGTCCGCCGTCACCACCATCGCGTGGCCCGTCGCGTCCGGGACGACGTGTTCGGCCGTCTCCAGGTCGAAGCCGCCGCTGAACACCGACACCCGCCGCAGCACCGCCCGCTCGCGTTCGGTGAGCAGGTCGTGGCTCCAGTCGAGCGCGGCACGCAGGCTCGTGTGCCTGCCGCCCGCGTCGCGGCCGCCGCCCACCAGCAGGCGCAGCCGGTCCTCCACCCGGGCGGCCAACTGGGCCACGGTGAGGGTACGGGTGAGACCGGCCGCCAGCTCGATCCCCAGCGGCAGCCGGTCGACGGCGGCGCAGATCGTGGCGACGGCGGCGGGTTCGGCACCGGCCTGGTCGGCGGCACAGCGCTGGGTGAACAGCGTCGCCGCCGCCCCCGCCGCCAGCGGCCCAACCCTGATCAACTGCTCCCCCGCCACCAGTAGCGGGCGCTGCGAGGTGACGAGTACGGCCAGCCCTCGGGTACGGCCCAGCAGCCCGATGACCAGCTCGGCCACCTGGTCGACGAGGTGTTCGGCGTTGTCGAGCAGGAGCAGCCCGCCCTCCAGCCGTGCGGCCAGCTCCGGCACCGGGTCGTCGGACTCCGAGTCCAGCCCAACGGCCGCGGCCACCGCCGCCTGTACCGCGCCTTCCCTGCGTAACGGTGCCAGCTCCACCACCGTCACCGTCCTGACCGCAGCACCGGAACCGGCGGACGCACCGGAGGCACCGGACGTGGTGAACGCGGTGCCCGAGGCCACGGCTCTGGCCGCCTCGATGGCCAGCCGCGACTTCCCGCTGCCTGGCCCGCCCGTCAGCGTGACGAGTCCCGGTCGGCCGAGCCGCTCCAGCAGGGCGGCCAGATCACCGTCCCGACCGACGAAGCTCGTCGCGGGGCCCGGGAGCCGGATCGGCCGCGGACCCGGGTCCGTCGCACTCGCCTGCGGCTCGATCGGGCCCGCCGACGCGCCGGCCCTCTCGCCCTGCGCGACCGGCACCACGCCGCCCAGCAGCAAGGACGGATCCTGGCGGAGGATGCGTAGTTCCAGGGCGGCCGTCTCCGGGACCGGGTCCACGCCGAGCCCGTCGGCCAGCCTGCGGCGTAGCCCGGACAGCCGGTCGAGTGCGTCGGCCTGGCGTCCGGTGCGGTACAGCGCGAGCGCCAGCAGCCCGGACAGCCGTTCGTGCAGCGGGTGGTCGGCGGCCAGTCGTTCCAGCTCCACCACCACCTCGGCCGCCGCGCCCAAGGCCAGGTCGGCGGTGAGCCGCCGGACGAGCAGGTCCAGCCGCCACGCCTCCAGCCGCTCGCCCTCCGCCTCGGCGTAGGGGATCGCCCGCAGGTCGGCCAGGGCCGGCCCGCGCCACAGGCCGAGCGCCCGCGCCGCCGCCGCGCGAGCGTGTTCGTGGTCACCGGCTCTGGCGGCCGCGTGGGCCTGCTCGGCGTCCGACCTGGCCGCGGTGAGGTCGGCGGCGTGCGCGTCGAGCGCGTACCCGCCGGGCTTCCTGACCAGCGGCGACGGACCCCGTTGCGGACGATCGCCATCCTGCTCGGAGCCGGACAGCAGGGCGGCGCGCAGGCGGGAGGCGAGGACCCGCAGACGTTCGGCGGGACGGGCCAGCTCCGCCTCGCCCCACAGGTCCGCGGCCAGCCGTACGTCGGGAACCGCGGAGCCGCCCGCGAGCGCGAGCCGGGCCAGCATGGCGCGCTCCAGGAGACGATCCACCGCGATCGTCGCGTCTCCGGCACGGACGGTGATCGGGCCAAGCACGAGAACGTCGAGGCCGAAGGGGGACATGGAGGAAGTATCGCAGCAGCGACCATGAGATGCCCGTGAAATAGGCGTGCAAGGTCACCCACCCAGGCTCGATGTCATGGAACGAGACATCACAGGCTTGCGTACCGCCGTACAAGGCGAGGTTCTCACCCCGCGCGACGCCGGCTACGAGGACGCGCGGGCCCTGCACAACAGCCTCATCACCCGCCGGCCGGCCGCGATCGTACGGGTCAGCGGCACCGCCGACGTCGTCACCACGCTGGCCTACGCACGAGAGCACGCCCTGGAGGTCAGCGTACGCGGTGGCGGGCACGGCCTGTCCGGACGAGCGCTCGGCGGCGACCTGGTGATCGACCTGTCGGCGCTGCGCGGCGTCACCGTCGACCCGGACGCCCGGACCGCCGTCGTACAGGGCGGCGCGACCTGGGCCGACGTCGACCAGGCCACGCAGGCACACGGGCTGGCCGTGCCCGGCGGGCGGATCAGCCACACCGGCGTCGCGGGGCTCACGCTCGGGGGCGGCGAGGGCTGGCTGTCCGCGAAGCACGGGTTGACCTGCGACAACCTGATCGCGGCCGAGGTGGTGACCGCCGACGGCAGGGTGGTCGTCGCCGACGACCGGAGTGAGCCCGAGCTGATGTGGGCGTTGCGCGGCGGGGGCGGCAACTTCGGCGTGGTCACGGCGTTCACGTTTCGGCTGCACCCGGTGGGGCCGCTCGTGCTCGGCGGCATCATCGGGTACCGGGTGGCCGACGCGCCTGCCGTGCTCGGCGTGCTGGATCGCGTGCACTCCGTCGGGCACGACGCCTTCGCCGGCGCGGCGGTCTTCCTGACGGCGCCTCCTGCCCCGTTCGTGCCGGGGCACGTGGTCGGGCGGCCGATCCTCGCGATCGCGCCCGTCTGGCTCGGCCCTCTGGAGACGGGCGCCGCCGTGGTGCACCCGATCCGCGAGGCGGCCACGCCGCTCTTCGACGCCGCCGGGCCGATGCCGTACCTGGCGCTGCAGTCGATGCTGGACGACGGCGCGCTGCCGGAACGGCGCAACCGGTGGTCGGCGGAGTACGTGCCCGACCTCACGCCACGCCTGATCGCCGACCTCCAGGACGCCGCCATGACCGCGCCGAGCCCGCTGTCACAGGTGATCGTCTCCCCACTGCCGGACGCGGTCAGAACGGCACCGGACTCCGCGTTCCCGAGCCGCGACGGCGGGCGCTGGCTGGTCCACCCGGTGGGCGTCTGGACCGACCCGGACGACGACGACCCCAACTTCGCCTGGGTGGACAAGGTCACGTCCGCGGTACGGGAGCACGAGGTCACCGGCACCTACCTGAACCTGGAGGCGCCCGACGACGACCGGGTGCGCTGGGCGATGGGAGAGACCAGGTACCGCAGGCTGCAGCGGGTGAAGGCCGCCTGGGATCCGGACGACGTGTTCCGGCACTGCGCCCATGTGAGCCCGTAGGATCCCGGGTTCAGCCGGAGCCGGCCGGGTCCCCGGCGACGACGTCGAGTACGGCCTTGCCGGGAACGCGACGACCGAGGAGGGCGGCGATCGCCTCCTCCACCCGGTCCCAGGGACCACGCCAGCCGATCTGCGGATCGAGTTCGCCCTTCTCCAGCAGGCGGATCAGGTAGGCCGACTCCGGCCCGAAGGGGGCGGCCACCGTGAAGGGTTCGACCCGCTTGTGAATGCCTTTCATCCGTTCTTCCTCGAAATCGATGACGGTCGGCTCGCGGGACGCCCATCCGACGGACAGGGCGACACCGCCGTCCTCCAGGATCCCGAACGCCTCGGCCAGCAGCTTGCCGCCCACGTTGTCGAGCACGCCGAACACGGGCTCGGCAGGCATGGCTGGCCCGACCAGAATGTCGCGGGCGCCCAATGCCTGCAGTCCGGCGGCACGTTCGGCACTGCCCACGGAAGCGATCACGTACGCGCCTGCCCGCGCGGCGAGTTGCACGGCGAATCGTCCGACGCCACCCGATGCCCCGGTCACCAGCACCCGGCGGCCGAGCACCGGGCCCAGCCGGCGCACCGCCTGCAGAGCGGTGACACCGGCCGCGGGAAGGGCGCTCGCGGCGGCGAGGTCCACCGAAGGGGACACGACGGCCAGGTTCGCCGTGTCGACGGCCCGCAGTTCGGCCCATCCGCCGGTGCCCGCGAACGAGGTGACGCGCGCGCCCTCCGGCGGCCCCGAGCCGTCGGCGGCGGCCTGGAGCACCGTCCCCGCCGCGTCCTTGCCGAAGACCGCGCCGGGACGGAGTTGCCGGGCGGCGAAGGCGAGTTCGCCGAAGTTCAACGAGGCCGCTTCCACCTTGATCAGCGCCTGGGACTCACGCGGTTGAGGCTCGTCCACCTCACCGAACCGTACGCCGCGTGCGGCGTCGGGATCGTAGATCAGGGCTCGCATCTCGGTTCTCCAATCTGAACTAACCAACTAGTTAAGTGGGGAGCATAACAGACTGAACTAACCAGTTAGAATGTCTCCATGCCGCGCACATCACCCGCTCGCGACCGCCTGCTGAAGGCGGCCCGTGAGCTGTTCTACGCCGAGGGCTACGGCGTCTCGATCGACGCCGTCACCGAACGCGCGAAGGTCGCCAAGCCGACCGTGTACGCGCACTTCAAGTCCAAGGACGAACTCATCGGCACCATGCTCACCGCGGCAGGCGAGGAGTGGTTCACCGAACTGGACGCCGAACTGGACCGGCGCAGCGGCGACCCCCTGGCGCAGCTACTGGCACCGTTCGACCTGCTGGCGGCGAGCCTGCCCGACCCCGCGTATCACGGTTGCATCCTGGTGAACAGCGCTGCGGCCTTCCTCGCCGCCGACCACCCTGCCCATCAGGCTCTGGCCGTACACGACGAGCGCATGCTGGCGCTCTTCGAACGGCTGGCCGCCAACGCGAGCGCCGCACGACCATCCGATCTGGCCCGGCAACTCCTGGTGCTCTACGACGGGGTCAAGACCCGCGGCCTGGTCGACAACACCGGCACCGCAGCCCACGACGCCCGCACAGCAGCGACCGCCCTCCTGCACGCACACGCTGACGCATCTCCGTGAGAGCCGAGATCGTTTCCCACGTGGTGGCAGGCACTTCGTCGCCAGACGCTCAGTGATCTTGGTCCGGCACCAAGGCGCCGAAGCTGGGTAAGGGTCGCCCTGGGTCGCCCTGGGTCGCCCTGGCCAACAGGTCCTACAGCTCTCAACGCGACGCGGCTATGAACGTACTGCTGAAATGCGCCCTAGCTAGTAGTCGAGTTCGTCGCTGAGTTTGCGGTGGCTAAGGGTGTGGTGCTGACGGTGGTATTGAATGTTGGCCCGATCGAGGTCATGTTTCAGCGTGAGCTTGCCGATCAGCTCGCCATCCGTTTGATCTATCACACGGAAATCGTCCTCAATGACGATCGCGCCGTATTTGAACAGGTCTCGATGGTTAGGGCAAAGGCACAACATGTTGGCGTGGTTGTCGGGCCCCAAGTGAGGCTGCTCAAGCCCGCGGATGTGCACAGTGGCGGCAAATCGCAGACCGCCTGGCACTTCGAGCACAGTGCCACATACCTGACAGGCGTGGTCGTAGACGTGCTTGAGCTCGGTTGCTAGCAGCCTGTCCGCATAGACCCCAGGAGCAATCTCTTCCCGACGTCCAGGGGGAAGCTTGCGACTCAGATGGTGTGCTGCGATCTTCTTCGGAGAACCATCATCTATCTGCTCAAGCCGAAACTGAAGCACCGTAGGCCCATCGGTGCCACGTTTGGTCCAGTAATCGGCAACCGTGAAGAGCCCGTCGTAGCTATAGCCGGCCGGTGGCGAGAATCTTTCGTTACCCCCAGATCCACGAATAACCCGAACTGGCAGGCCGGTCATAATACTCTTAATGAGAGCAGCGTTGCCTGAATCGTCCGCCGACTGATCCTTGACCTGCACGCCGGTGTTGGGATCGCGCCCACCATGGCCGGTGTAGATGATCACGTCCCCGTAATCTTCATCATCCTTGTAACCGCCCGAAACGACGATGGACTCCGCGCCACCCCGCTCAGCAGTGCCACAGATGCCTGCCTGAAGCGGCCGGTGCACACCCGCGTCGTGCAACGCCCGACGGTTATCGAAGATGGTCCCCGACTGGATCCCTTGGATAGGGCCGTAGAACTCTTTGACCTCGAAACGCTTCTGGCTCTTATGTGCACGGTTACGCACCAGCGTGATTTGCGCGGCAAAGTTGGACTCACGCTTTTGCGGAACAGGGAGACCTTTTTCTCGGAGCGAAGCGCGCGCGTGCTGAAAGATTGTGTCCAGCTCTAGAAATTCAGGCTGCTCTGGAATCCCATCACGGATGAGCTGGATCAGCTCACCAGTAAAAGCCGTATAGGTATCTAGGCCACCAAGCGCGGTGTTGTTCTCGGCGGTCGCCGTCATCAGGAATGTGCCAGCGACGCGGGCGCTGTTCGCAACGCGGTCCGTAGGATCCTCGGCACTCATCAGACTGAGCGCGAGCCCGCTGTAGCAGCAGTCAAGGATGACGATCTTGCGTCGCGCCAAACTCGACCGAATCTCATTTCGTACGGTGTCGTAGGCCACCGCGCTGTACATGCGATCTTTGTGCGAGTCGACCAGCGTGAGGTACAGATCACTCTCCACGGAATGCATCAATCCATGGCCAGCGAAGTACACAATGAGGGTATCTTTAGCCTCTTCCCGAGCCTGCCACAACGGATCCATCATGGCGTCTATGGAGGTGGGATTATGGACAATCGTGCAGTGCTCTGCCGGCAGGCCCCACAGGTCAGATCGCTGCAGGAGCTTACTCAACTCCTGCAGGTTGTTTTCCACGGCAGGAAGAGAGCTGAGATGAGTGTACTCACTCGTGCCAATCAGTACGGCACGTGACGTTAATGGGTCAGGCAGGCTCACTCGTGATCCTTTATCGCCTCGATGATCCGAATGACGAGTTCCGACTCCGCCGCAGATACCACGACGGTGGTCTTCCCACGCTCAATGGTCACCTGTGGAAGATGACGCCGCGTGCCACGCCACCGCGATAGTGTCTCGATGAATGCCGGCCACTGCAAGGAGCTAGTCACAACCAGGGAAATGAGATCGAGTGTGTCACCCATCTCACCGGGTTCTGGATCCTTTGATTGTAGGCGAACATCCATATAGTCAAGTGCATCAAGGTCTCTCATCAGCCACTCGTAGAGCGACCGAAGCTCTTGCTCAGCAAAATCTCCACCCATGCGAAGTTTGACCGTTTCAGACACCGCAATACCCACCAATCCCGCTACGAATCCGCATGGGGGATGCTACCGCCACCGACCCCAACATGCGCATCCAAACACCAGGAAACGGACACCCCGTGAGGCCCACCCGTGACCAGCATTCATCCACCGACAATCGTGCGCGCACAAGCACACAAAGGGAAGGTCGATCCGCGACGATTTCCTTAGGTGATGGCCCAGCAAGCTGCACATACGGGCCTGACGGTGAGCGGCCTCACGCTCGGAGCGCACTCCAAGTAGCAGGCGGCAGGTGTGGGGGCTTGGCATGTTGGGGTTGAGTGGAGGGGTGTTTCGCGGGGTGGCGTGATCGGGGAGGGTGGGTATGCGTGGGTGCCTGGAGGCTGATGTACGCGTTTCGGTGCTGGACACCTCGCCCATCGTGCAGGGGTCCACGCCGAGGCAAGCGTTGAACGACACGGTGGATCTCGCCGTGCTGGCCGATGCGCTGGGTTATCACCGCTATTGGGTGCCTGAGCATCACGGGATGCGGGGCGTCGCCAGCTCTGCCCCGGCTGTCCTCGTCGGCCATCTCGCGAACGCCACCAGGCGCCTGCGCGTCGGGGCGGGTGGGGTGCTGCTGCCCAGCCACGCTCCGATCGTGGTGGCCGAGCAGTTCGGTACGCTCGCCGCGCTCCACCCGGGACGGATCGACCTCGGGCTCGGGCGCGCGCCGGGCGGGTCGCGGTCGGCCGCGGACGCGGTGCGGCCCGAGGGGGAACGGACCGCGAAGAGCTTTCGTCAGCAGCTCGACGAGTTGCTGGCCTACCTCTGCCCGTCCCCGGACGCGCCGGTCAAGGCGATTCCCGTGCTCGGTGGGAACGCCCCGCCGGTCTGGGTGCTCGGCACCTCGGTCACCAGTGCCGAGCTCGCCGGTGAGCTGGGCCTGCCCTACGCCTTCGCCCACCACCTCAACGCGGCGGCGGCGGCGGACGCCATGCGCGCCTACCGGGAGCGGTTCCGTCCGTCGGAGCGTGCCGCGACACCGACGGCGCTGGTCAGCGTGTCGGTCATCGCCGCGGACGACGACGGACGCGCCGAATGGCTCGCCGGGTCCACCCGGTTGAAGGTGCTCAGCCGCGTACGGGGGAAGCGCATCCTGCTGCCGAGCCCCGAGGACGCGGCGGCCTATCACTACACGGACGACGACCGCGCCGACATCGCCGCCCGGGCCGGTAGCGTGCTCGTCGGAGGTCCGGCCACGGTGGTGGGGCGGCTGCAGGCGGTGCTCGACGAGACCGGGGCCGATGAGCTCATGGTCACCACGCCGGTGTTCCATCACGCAGATCGCCGCCGGTCCTACGAGCTGGTCGCCTCTGTCGCCGAACGGCTCCGTCCCGGTGCGCGGCGCGGGAGCGGCCTCGTCGGCTGATGTCCTGCGGTCAGCGGCCGGAGTGAGGGTGATCGGGCTGAAGCGGGTCATCCGGGCCGTCGGCCGGCGCAGTGCGCGGGCACCGCGCCGGCTCGCTCGCAGGTCGTCTTGTGGGACGGTGGGCTGGTCAGTTGGTGATGAGGTCGAAGGACTCCCAAGGGCCGATGGCGTCGCGGTTGGCGATGAGTGGTGCGGCGCCCGCGTTGTCGGCGCAGACGTACTTGCCGTTGACCTGGGCTCTGAGGCTGATCGTGCCGTCGGGGTTGTTGATCTGCTGGAAGGTCTCCCAGGGGCCGATGGCGTCCCGGTTGGCGATCAGCGGTTGCACCCCGGCGGCTTCGGCGGCCACGTACTTGCCGTTGATCCGCGCTCTCAGGGCGATGTTGCCGTTGCCCAGGTCGACGCGGTCGAACTGCTCCCACGTGCCGGCCGTCGGACGGTTGGCGATCAGCGGCTGGGCGCCGGCGTTCGCCGCGGACACGTACGAGTTGTTGGCGCGCGAGCGCAGGCTGATCGTGCCCGACGGCGCTGAACCGGTCGGCAGGCCCAGGGTGGAGGCGGTGCCGCTCAGGGACTTCACGCCCTGGTTGGCGCTGCCGGTGAGCCGGGTGGTGGCGTAGGAGCTGAGCGGTTTGGCGGTGCGCTCCACCACGTAGACCGATCCTGCGGCGGTGGCGAAGCCGATCTCCGCGTTCGAGCTCGTCGTGATGATCGCGTTGTCGGACGTACGCCGGACGCGTACCTGCTGGGTGCCCCACGGGTTGACCACGGTGGCCTGCTTGCCGTGGACGCTCTTCACCCCGACGTACTTGACCTCCCCGGCCTCACGCTCGGAGCTGACCAGGAACCCGTCCTTGGCCAGCAGCGTGAACTTGCCGACGAACGAGGAGTGGCCCGGCACCGCGGGGAACACCCGGATCTTGCCGTTGTAGCTCTGCAGGAGCGACTCGTTGAGCGCCGTGAGGTGCACGCCGAGGTACTCGAAGACGCCGTTGGTGTTGTTCGTGAAGCCGTTCGGGTAGTTCTGGTACTTCTGCAGCATGGTCTTCATGCCGTTGTACGCCTGGTCGCCGAGGCCCAGCCGGGCGGCCTGCACGGCGTCGTTGGACCACACGTTGCCGTAGGGGAAGGGCCGCTGGTTCCAGGTGTTGACCGCGGTCTGCTGGTCGGGGTAGCCGATGCCGGTCACCTCGTACGGCCAGATCAGCTCGGCGGAGACGTTCTCGTTGTTCCTGGTCTGGGAGATCGGCGGCTGGTGGGGCTGGTAGGCGCCGTTCGAGACCACGTAGGGCACCAGGCGGTCGAGCACGTTCTGCCAGGTCGACCGCAGCCCCGCGTCCACGCCGAGCTGCTGGCTGACCTGGATCGCCAGCGGGAACATGCTGCGCACGGCGGCCAGGTCGGTGATCGCGTTTCGGACGTTCCAGTACGTCTCGTGGGAGTGGGAGTTGGCCATGTAGTACGTGTTCGTGGCGGCGTCGTGGGACAGCATGGCCGAGTAGAACTTGGCGGTCTCGCGCATGTACGGGTAGGCCACGTCGCGCAGGTAGGCGGCGTCGTCGGTGTACCGGTAGCGCATGTACATGCTGTAGGCGGCCTCGTAGCCGGTGGACAGGATGTTGTTGGTGTAGTCGCTGTTGACCGTGCCGCGCGCGTTGCCGTCCCAGCCCATCGTCTCCGGCACCCACAGGCCGTCCACGCCGTAGCGCGTCTGGGTGTACGCCTTCAGCGCGGTGTAGTTCCGGCTGTACAGGTTGTTGTGCCGGTCGGTCAGCTCGGGATGGTTGGAGGCGAGGAACGACAGGTAGACGTCGCGCTGGTTCCAGTACCAGTACGCGTTGCTCCACTTGGTGTTGTCCTGCGTCGCGCGGAAGACGCCGTTGATGAAGTGGAACGGGTAGTTGCCGAACCCGCCGGCGGCGACCAGGTACGTGGACAGGTAGTACACGTTCTCCAGGTAGTCGGCGTCGCCGGACAGACCCGAATACTGCACGAACGACCTGGCCCAGAAGGAGTGCCACCAGTTGCGGTAGTTGTTGAGCGTGGTGGCGTACCCGGTGGACTTCACGGAGGCGAGCTGGTTGCGGGCCTGCGTGACGGAGTCCCGGTTCGGCGCGTTGACCCGGCTGGCCGCGGTGAACCAGATCGTGTAGCTGGAGGTCGGCGTGATGGTGAGCCGCACCGTGCGGGAGTCGACCACCTGTGTGGTGTAGTTCGCGCCTTCGACCGTGGCGGCCAGCGTGTAGCCGAACCCGTTGGCGTCGCTCTGTCCCCGGCTCAGCCCGGCGGCGTTCGCGTCGGCGAAGGTGGAGACGGTCTTCCAGGTGTTCAGGTCGGGCACGTCGCCGCTGTTGGGCAGGTTGGCGGTGTCCCACATGCTGAGGTTCAGCGCGACGCTGGAGACTCCGCTGCGGCCGTCCTCGACGTGGATGCCCATCACCTCGGAGTTCGGCGAGCCCATGACGGTGACGGTGCGGTTGGAGTCGTACTTGGTGGTGAGGGTGCCGTCGTAGAGGGACAGCCGCTGCTGGAAGGTGGTGTACCCGCTGTCCATGGCAGGGCTGGTGGCCAGGTTGACCAGCCCCGCCGCGAACGCGGACTGCTGGGACAGGTCCACCCCGGAGGTCTGCATCGTCAGCCCGTTCTGACTCCAGACCATCGCTCCGGTACGGCCGTTGCCCACGGTCATGCCGTACAGCGGGTTGGTGTTGGGCCGGTTGTAGACGATGTCGTGCTTGGACAGGTAGCCCGCGTAGTCGACGCCGAGCGTTCCCGCGGACTGGTCGAACGCGGCGTCGGTCGGCGCGGCCTGCGCGGGCGTTCCGGACAGCACCGCACCGACAAGCGCCAGCAAGGGAAAGGAGCGTAACAACCTCTTCACCATGCTCACCTTTGGGGGGTTAGGAGTGGCATGTCACGCGCAGTTAACATTGGATGTTTCTGCCGGTCAAGAGGCAATCAATAGCAAAGAAACCTACAAAATCCGCCAAGATTCCCCAGGTACGGCCTGCTAACAGCGAGGTTATCCCGGAGAGGGCGCCTAGCCGCCTGACGCAAAGGGCCCGAACAGTGATCGGAGGTCTGTCCATCTCGCGGATCGACTCGGTCATCCCGGCTGGGGTGGAAGAGCCGTAGTCACGGCCGCCGACCGCCGCCACCGGCTTCCTGGCGCGTGAACGCGCGTCCCCCGGCAGCCTCAGGTGAGGCCGACGACCGTGGTGCCGTCCTTGTAGGCGACCACGACCGCGTCCGAGACCGGCAGCAGGTACAGCTTCCGCGACTCGAAAGCGTTGGTCCGGTCGTAGCCCATGTCGAAGGAGAGGTTCGTCGGCCGGGTCCCGCCCCAGCCGGCCATGCTGGTCTCGATGGTCACCGTGTCCTCCTTGACCGTTTTGGTCACCGGCCTGGCCGCGAGCAGGCCGTCTTCGAGGCGTAGCGCCTCCCAAGAATCGCTTTCCAGCGCCGGCTCGGCCGTCTTCGGCTCACCGCCGTCGTACGGCGTCCAGCGGTACCGCTCCCACACGTGCTCGAACGACCTGGTCAGGTAGCCGTCCGTGGTGAGCGCCGCCGGCGCGTCCCCGTACGAGTCGGTCGACCCCAGGTCCTCCCCGTGCTCCTGCGTCAGGACCACCTCCTTGGAGGCGTTCTCGTCGTCGTCCTCGAAGGTCAGCCACAGGACGCTGCCGTCCTGCGCGCGCTCGACCTCGATGTCGGGTGTGTCGTAGGGCCACGGCCACTCATAGCGCCACACCTCGTCCCCGCTCCGTGGGTCCAGGGCGATCACCCCGACGCCCTGGTCGCAGAACACCGGCAGGGCGATCACGTCACGGAGGTTCACATGCCAGGACTCTGACCCGGAGGAGCGCGCTGAGACAGGGCGGCATTCGTAGGGCAGGCGGTACGACCAGGCGGCCTCCCCGATGTCCCGCAGGTCCCATCCGACCACCGTCCCGTCGTCGGCGTAGGCCGTGGCGAAGCCGTACGAGGTCATGGCGGCGTTCAGGAGCAGCCCGCGGGCCTGCTCGGAGATGACCCCGCCGGTGTGGGCGTCCATCAGCACCGTCCGGTCCCTGACCTCCTGCATGCTGCTCCCCCTGGCGAACTCCACCGCGACCATGTCGCCGTCCGGGGCGGCCAGGAGCCGCACGGCCGCCGCTCCGGGACGGCGGTAGTGCCAGCGTTCGCGACCCGTGACGGAGTCCAGGGCCACCACGCCGTCGGACAGGCGCACGACCACATGCCCGCCCGCGGCCACCGCATGCCGGACCGTGCCGCCGTTCGGTGGGCGCCACTGCCAGGCGATCTTGCTCACCGAGGCGGGAGTGGCGTTCTCCGGGGCGGGGTCTGGGCCCGTCCTGGAGGGATCGGTGGCCACCGCGGTGGTGGCCTCGACCGGCAGCGTCTCGGCGGCCAGCAGGCCCGCCTGCGCCACGGCCGCCACGGTGAGCAGCCCCGCGCACAGGCTCGTCAGGGACCGGGCGGTCAGGCCGACCGCGCCCTTGCCCAGCGCGGCGAGCCCGGCCGCGGCGAACGTCAGGCCGAGGCCGAACAGGACATCACCGGGCTCCGGCAGCCCGCCCATGAAGCCGCGTTGCAGACGGACCAGGCCGTACAGGGCGAACGGGCACACGACCAGCACCGCCAGGACGACCCACACACGTACGCTGTACACCGCGTCCGGGACGGCACGCGGGTGCTCCTCGGAAAGGGCGGCCATGCGAGCGAGCCTGACCGCCGCGAACACCGGCGCCGCCAGCAACCCGGCCGCCAGGAGGAGCATGACGTTCATCCCGGTCGACGGCTCCTCGACCAACGACCAACGCAGGGCGTGACCCCACCCGGCCACCGCCGCACCCGCGATCAGGAGCCCCGCGCCGAACCAACCCCAGCGCATGCCCGCCGCCCGGTGCTCCGGAGGCTGTCCGGAAAGGGCCTCGTCGGGATCGCTGTCGGGGTGCGTCATGAAGAGCTCCCACCTCATGCGGCGGCGGCGTCGCACTGCCGCTTCCGTCGCGGATCGGCGTCGCAGGCGGGGATCTCGTCCCCGCCCGCGACGACCAGCCGCCGGTCGCCGAGCGGTTCGCCGAGCGTGATGCCCACTCGTCGCGGAATGGTCAGGTACTCGTAGCGGTTCGTGCACTTCTCGGTAAGACGTACACCGCCGCCACGACTCGACTCCTCGAAGAGGCTGACCGTCACCTCACGAGCCTTCTCCTCGACCGCGTCGTCGACAGAGCCGCGGTCAGCGCACGGCGACAACGAGTAGACGATCACCAGGCGGCTGTCGTCGACGTCGCCGTTGCTGTCGACGTAGGGCCGGTAGCCGATGATGCGCCCGGAGAGCCGATCCGACTCGGGCTTCAGCCCGAGTCGGCGGGCCTCGCCGTTGCCGATCCTCGAAGCGCGTGCCAGGGCGACCACGTCACAGGCTTTCGCGCGCTCCGGGTCGGCCTCGCACCTGGGGATCTCGGTGCCGTCCCAGGTGGTGACCCGCCGGCCGCTGATCGGTGCGTCGAGCACGAGAGGGCTGGTCGCGGGCACGGACACGTCGGCCAGGCCACCCCGGCATTCGAGGTCCTCCACGATGCGCACCCTGATCCGGGTCCCGTTCTCATCGGACTTCTTCTGCAGGAGACCCGCGCACGTCGAGACCTTGAAGACGACGCGCACGTCCCCCGTGTCGGGGTCGGCGCGGTAGCCGACGATGTGGCCGGTGTGCTGGTCCGAGCCCGGTTCGACGCCCAGCTCCCGCGCGTCGCCGCTCTTGATCAGTTTTTCCGTCTCCTCGTCGCGTTCCGCCTGCTCCGCGGCGTCCTCCCGCTGCTTTTCCGCCAGGCGCCACGCGGGGTCGTACGTGACCGCGTCCCGATACAGGAACATCCCCGCGGCCAGGACGACCAGCGCCGTGATCGACCACAACCGGGCGGAGCCGAGAGGGAGACGCCTCCAGACGAACAGCTTCTGGCCGAACTCAGGACTGATCGCGGACGTGACGAGGGCGATCACCAGAACGATGATGATCAGCCACAACAGAACCATGAAACCCACGCTTCGTACGGGAGCCAACGCCGGAAGCGGGCATCGTAGCCCCGAGGGCTGGAAGGGCGCTGAAACGGGAGGTGAGCACCCCTGTCAGCCCGCGACCGACCGGCTCTCCGGGTTGACGTCCGTTCAGCGGAGGGTGGCGGTGAAGGTGCGGCCGTAGGCGTGGCGGGTGGTCGCCTGGATGAGGACGCCCCCCGGTACGCGCCGCACCGTCACCCCCTCGTCGGCCGTCTCCAGCCTGAGCCGCGGACCGTGCAGCACGACATCGACGCGGTCGCGCCGCATCGTGGGATCGGACACGGCGACGACCGTACGCTCTCCCGACCTGACGATGACCGAGGCCGGCCCGTCGACCAGCAGCCGACCGGCGTGGCGGGGGCCGTCGGTGAAGACGTTGGCGGCCACGAGCCCGAGCGCCTTGTGCTCGATCGCCTGCACGTGCCGGTTGTTGACCAGGACGGACAGCGGGCCCCGAGCGTAGGCGCGCAGGCGGGCCTCGGTCGCGTTCGGCACCAGGGCGTAGGCCAGGGCGGCGGCGCCACCGGTGGCGGGGTGGGCGATCGAGGCGGTGAAGACGTTCTTGGTCACGCTGGTGTCGGGGTTCGACGTACGCACGACCCGGCGGCTGCGCGTCACCGTCTCCAGCCCGGCCGTCACCGGCTGCCTGGTGAGGAAGGCGTAGCCGATCGCGGTACGGCGGGTGCCGTTGGCATAGCGCAGCCAGCGCGGCGGCGCGGTGTCACCGGCCCGCCAGGCCCCGCCGTCCCAGCCCTCGCCGGTGAGCGCGACCGCGTCGGCGAGGGCTGCGATGCGGCTGTCGACGGTGGTCACCGCGGCGCGGCCGCCCTGCCCGGAGACGTCCGCGGCGAGCACCACGATCTCGTCGTCGAGCATGAACCAGGACTTGGTCGCGCGGGCGTTGCGGTAGGCGACGAAGTCGTCGGGCAGGAGGCCGGCCTGCTTGGCGGTGTAGGCGGCGTCGTCGGACTGCACCATCCCGGCCACGCCGTACGCGCCCAGCGTGGCGCCGCCGGAGAAGGCGTTGCCCGCGCGCGGGAAGTACACGTAGGTGTTCTGGGACTCGGAGGAGGAGGTGAAGTTGAGCGGGTGGTCGGGGTTGTCGTACCAGAACCGGCCGTACAGGTCGGGCACCGTCCGCCGCTCCTCCACCGGCGCGGTGATCCCGGCCAGCCGGTACGGCGAGACGGCCGTGTAGTAGTCGACGCCGAAGACCTCGCGCTGGTCCTCGCCCGCCAGGTAGAGGTAGTAGGCGCCGTCGCCCTGGAACCAGGGCATGAGGTTCTCGCCGTTCATGTACTCGTACTTGCTGATCCGCTCCGAGCTGCGCGCCAGGGCGAAGGCGTAGCCGGGGCGGCGGTGCACGGTCTTGTCCATGGCGTTGTACGCCACGCTGCGCTCGGGCGCGTTGAGGTCGGCGGCCGGTACGGCGGAGTCGGCACGGATGGCCGCGTACCGGGCGATGCTGACCGGGGAGACGAAGGCGGCGGTGTCGGCGGCCGGCAGGAACCTGACGTACTTCCTCAGCGCGAGCGCCTCGGCGGCCCCGACGTGGTCGGCCAGGTCGGCGATGGCCTCCACGATCACCCCGACGTCGGCGTAGCCGGTGACGGTACGCGAGACCGCCCGCCCCTTGACGATCTCCATCATCCAGCCCTCGAAGATCAGGGGGGCGAAGCCGTCGGCGATCCAGCGGTACACCACGGCGGGCAGGTCCTCCGCGGCCGTGCCGCTCGCAGCGCCGCTCGCCGTTCCGCTCGTCGCGCCCTGGAGCGTCTTGAGGGTCTGGACGACGCGCGTCAGCAGGAGGCGTCCGTACGAGCCGGTGTAGGCGACCGAGTGGTGCTGGATGAAGGAGCCGTCGCGGTAGTAGCCGTCGGTGACGCCGTGCTGGAGGTCGTACGGGTCGATGGTGGCGAAGACGGTGGCCTGGTCGGAGATGGCCTTGGTGACGCGGGAGTCGTCGCCGGTGAGCGCGCCCTGAAGGATGCGGTTGGCGGCGATGTCGGCCAGGTTCGCGCCGGTGTGGAAGCGCGAGTCGAGGTCCACGTCGCCGTTCTTGCCGTTGCGCAGGTAGGCGTCCATGGAGGCCAGGTAGGGCGCGGTCAGCCCTTCGCGTAACTGCTCGGCCAGCAGGACGAGCGTCCTGCTCACGTGGGTGGGGATGCCGATCTCCCAGGTGTGCCAGTTTCCGTAGTAACCGGCCTGCTGGTCCCCGAAGTAGCGCTCGTGCAGCCACAGCAGGCCGTCGGCCACCCTGCGCTGGACGGTCGCGTCGTCGATCAGCCCGCTGCCCGGTGTGCGGGTGGCGAGCGCGATCTCGTACAGGTACTGGTAGGCCAGGCGCAGGTTGGCGTCGTCGGTGCCGAGCCGCAGCCCGGCGAACAACTCGCCGTCGCCCGCCCGGTCCATGGCGGTCAGCCGCTGCCCGGCGGTGGCGACGATGGCCGCGAGCTTGGCGGCGACCTCGGGACGGGCGTTGACCTCGGGGGTGCCCGCGAGCATCGAGACGGTGTTGGCGAGCAGCCGCGCGTGGTCGATCCCCGCCGCGGCGCGCGAGGGGGTGGCCACGGTGAGCAGACCGGCGGCGGGGAGCAGGGAGAGAACCTGGCGACGGGACATGTGCGGCACGGCGGGCTCCAGGCCGTTGGAGGATATGCCGCGCTCACCATACATGATCTTTATTTTCAGGCACATGGCATCACGCGGCACTTTTTTCCACCGGCCGGCCCCGGCCCTGCACGGCTCAGAGTGAGCCGCGGGCGTCCTCCGAGTCGCGGCCCACGAGCCCGCCCAGCCGCCGGACCGCCTGATAGTACGACCACGCGAGACGGTCACAGGCGGTCTTGCGCGCTCCGGCGTACTCGACGCACACCTGCCGCATGTCGAAGAGGAAGGCGCTGTCGACGTGCTCTTTGTTCGCCGGGAACCGTCCCAGCGCCTTGTAGTTGCGGTAGCCGAAGTCGTGCCGCCGGCAGGCCGGGCGGAAGTCGAAGCCGAGCGGCCGGTCGGGGCTGCCCGAGCAGAGATCGGATGACCAGTCGAAGCCGTACGCGCCCCACGACGCCCGGCTGTCCCAGGCGTCGTGCCAGGCCGCGGCGCTGGGTTCGGTGGGCTGGGTCAGGGCGTCGAGCGCGGCGAGCTTCTGCTCCAGCGTCACCGTGGACGCCTGCGCCGCCTCTGCGGAGGCCGCGGCCGGGCACGTCAGGACGGCGACGAGGGGCAGGGCGGCGAGAGTGCGTCCGACCATGGGCAGAACCTGCCTGTCTTGCCAGGGGAAACCTGTCCTGGCCAGCTTCACCCGCTCACCCGGCGGCGGGCCTGGCGGGCGCGGCAGTGTCGGACCAGGTCTCGCCCAAGTTTCCCCAAGCTCGCGGCGGCCGGCTCTACTCGCCTGTGGAACGTGGCGACCTCACCGGTGGCGGCGGCCCGTGCCGGGTGCGGGCGAGCCGTGGCGAGGGTTGCGATCCCGGCGTGATCGAGAGACCGTGGCGAGGTGCGCGAGATCCCTGGACCACCCCACCAGGCCGACTCCGGACGTGACGCCATCGCGGCCGCCGGCGGCCTGCACACCTACCAACTCCACCTGCACGAGCAGTACGGACCCGTCGTACGCTTCCAGCTCCCCGGCACCCGGACGGCCGTCTCGGTGGCCGATCCGGTGCTGCTGGAGGCCACCGCCGCGGTCAACGAGCGGCCGGACAAGCCGTTCGAGTTCCTGGCCCCGCTGTGCGAGGCGGGCAACCTGCAGACGCTCCCGGCCGACGAACACCGGCCGCTGCGCCGGGCCCTGCTGTCGGTGCTGGCCGGGCGGCCCTCGCACGAGGCGCACTTCCCCGAGTTCGCCGCGCTGGCGACCGACCTGGCCGACCGGTGGGCGGCCCGCGCCACCGGGGGCCCGGTGGACCTGCAGCACGACCTGAGCGAGCTGTCGCTGCGGATGATCTGCCACTACGCGCTCGGCGGCGGCATCGACGACCCGGCCCACGTGGTCGACGCCTTCGAGACCGTGCTGACCGTGTACCTGGGCCGCGCCGACGCCCACGGCGACGGTCAGGCGCGGGCCGGGCGGGAGCTGGCGTACCTGCGCGAGGTCGTGGACGGCGTGCTCGCCACGGGTGGCAGCGACCTGGTGTCCGCCCTGGTCAAGGCCGATATGAGCGCTGCCAGGGTGCGCGACACCGTACTGATGATCATGATGGCGGCGCACCACACGACCGGCGTGGCCGTCTCCTGGACGCTGCACCTGCTGACCCGCCACCCCGAGGAGGCCGCGCGCGTCGTCGAGGAGCTGGACGAGGTCCTCGGCACGCGGCCCGCGCCCACGTACGCCGACCTGCGCCGCCTGCCCCGGCTGGAGATGGCGCTCAAGGAGGCGATGCGGCTCTACCCGCCCGGCCCGTACGGCGCCCGCGAGACGACCGAGGACCTCACGCTCGGCGCGTACCACATCCCGGCAGGAACGACGATCTTCTACCCGTTCTGGGCCGTGCACCTCAATCCGTCGTACTGGCGCGACCCTCACGCGTTCGTCCCCGACCGGTTCACCGCCGAGGAACAGGCCAAGCGCCCCCGGTTCGCCTACATCCCCTTCGGCCTGGGCCCGCGGAGCTGCGAGGGCGCGGGCCTGGCCATGGTCGAGGCCGAGCTGGTGCTCGCGGTGCTGCTCAAACGGTTCCGGTTCGAGCCGGTCGCGGACCATCCCGTCGTACCGGTGGAACGTTTCGTCCTGTGGGCCGAGCACGACATCCGGATGCGCCTGAGCGCCAGAGACGCCGCCGAGCCCGGCCGTTCGTGACGGCGTCGGCCACGATCTTCCGCCGCACCGGCGCCATGGACGATCGCATATGGCCTTGAGCGCGCCGGCCATGGACCCGCGCGCCTCCGCGGCGGGACGATGGGGCCATGTTGATCCTGGCTCTCATCACCCTCGTCCTGCACGGCGCCCTCACGGGCTTGTTCTACGCGTTCTCCATGTCCGTCATGCCGGGCCTGAACGCGATCGACCCCGCTCAGGCGGAGGCCGCGATGCGCAGCGTCAACCGGAAGATCCTCAACCCGTGGTTGTTCGTGGTCTTCCTGGGTTCGCCGCTCGCGGCCCTGGTGGCCGGGTTCCTCGCGGGCGCTCCGGCCGCCGTGTGGTTCTTCGCCGCCGCCGCCGTGAACTTCGTCGGCTCGTTCCTGGTCACCGTGGCGATCAACGTACCGATGAACAACGCGCTCGACGCCGGGACCATGCCCTTCAAGGCGTACTCGCCGCGGTGGACCACCTGGAACACGGTGCGCACCGTGGCGTGCGCGGCCGGTCTCGTCCTGGTCGGGATCGGACTGACCGGCCTGTGAACGCCCCCTGAGAGTTCCGCCTAGTAGATGCGGTACTTCTTGCCGCAGTTGTCGAACTTGCCGGCCCAGCAGGTGAAGGTGTAGACCTTCGAGATCCCCCGGCCGCTCCACGAGCCGACGACCTTGCCGTCCCACGACTTGTTGAACTTGTGCCAGCTACCGTTCTGGTAGTACTCGAACCAGACCCAGCCCTTCTTGCCGCCCTTCCTGTCCACGCCGTACCACTTCGTGAACACCTTGCCGCCCGACTTCCAGGTCTTGCCGAACGTGTACGCCTTGCGGTCGCTGGAGAAGAACTTCCCCCAGCCGCCCCCGTAGGCCGCGGTGAACTGCGTGGTGGACTGCGTGCTGGATTGAGTCGTCTGAGTCGCCGCCTGAGCCGTCGCCGGGCTGAGCGCCAGGCCGGTCAGGGCCGTCGAACCGGCCAGGGCCGCGATCGCCAGAGTCTTCCGCATTGTGGTTCCTCCCCGTTTGTCGGTCGGTGCCGCCGGGGTGCCCCGGCAGGACAGACGGTACGGAGACCGCAAGCGAACTACTGTGCAGGAATCCACACATAAAGCGTGATCGGTGCCACACGGGCGAACGTCATCCAGCACGCCTCCTCATACGAAGCCGCCCGCCGTTCCCACCGCCTCGACACGAGTCCTTCGGCGAGCTTGAGCGCCTCCGCGACCCCCGCCCGTACGTTCTTCGCGCGAGGCCCCCATGCGCCTCACGAGGGCCGACCATGTGGTACGGCTGGTACGCCCCGTCTCGGCTGCCGTTTCAGTGTCCGATGACGAGCCGGGGCAGACCGAATCTGATCCGAAAGGCTTGAGATGGCTCCCAGCATCGCCACCGCGCGCCACGTCGAACTGCCCGAACTGCTCGACTTCCTGCGGCCCAGGCACCACGGCCTGCTGTCCACCACCCGTACGGACGGTCGCCCCCAGCTCTCTCCGGTCTCCTGCGGCGTCGACGAGGACGGCCGGATCGTGGTCTCGACCTATCCCGACCGCGTCAAGGCCGTCAACGCCCGCCGCGACGACCGGGTGTCGATCTGCGTCCTGTCCGACGACTGGAACGGGCCGTACGTGCAGGTGGACGGGCACGCCGAGGTGCTCGACATGCCCGAGGCCCTGGAGCCGCTGGTCGAGTACTACCGTTGCATCGCGGGCGAACACCCCGACTGGGACGAATACCGCGAAGCCATGCGCCGCCAGGACAAGTCGCTGATCCGCCTGCACATCGACCGCTGGGGTCCCATCGCCACCGGCGGCTTCCCCGCCCGCCTCGTACAGGACTGACGGCCCGGCGCCGCACCGGCACGGACCTGCGCGTCTGCTCCCGTACGAGCGCGTCGCTGGTCAGGGGAATTGTCGGTGGCGCACGACATGATGGCGCCATGACCGAGACACCCCCCATCACCGCCCTGGCCGACGACGCCGCCTACGCCGAGGCCGTGCGGCTCGCGGTCGAGTCCGCCGCCGCCTACTACGCCGACGGCACCTCCACGCTCGACGACGACGCCTACGACCGGCTGATCCGCAGCATCCAGGCATACGAGGAGGAGCATCCGGAGGCGGTGCTGCCGTCCTCGCCCACGGGCAAGGTGGCCGGTGGGGCCGTGGTGGGCGACGTGCCGCACACGGTGCCGATGCTCAGCCTCGACAACGTGTTCGGGGCCGAGCAGCTCGCCGACTGGGCGACCGGGCTGGAGCGCAGGCTCGGCCGTCCCGTCACGGTGTGGAGCGTGGAGCCCAAGCTCGACGGGCTGGCCATCTCGGCCCGCTACCGGCACGGCCGTCTGGCGCAGCTCGTCACGCGCGGCGACGGCACCGCGGGCGAAGACGTCTCCCATGCGATCGGCACCATCGTGGGCCTTCCCGACAGGCTGGCCGACGCGGTCACGGTGGAGCTGCGCGGTGAGGTCATGATGACCACCTCCCAGTTCGAGGCGGCCTGCGAAAAGCGGCAGGCGCACGACGGCACCTCGTTCGCAAATGCGCGCAGCGCCGCCGCGGGCACGTTACGCGCGCAGGACCGGCCCTACGTGTGCGAGCTGACGTTCTTCGGTTATGGCGTCCTGCCGCCGCCCGACGACGACTCCGAGCTAGCCGTCCGGCTGCGCGAGCTGCCGCACAGCGGGGTCATGGGGTGGGTCGCCGCGCAGGGTGTGCAGACCACGGCCGCCACGCCGGTGGCCGGGATCGTCGCCGAGACGCTGGAGCGGGTGCGCGAGCGGGTCGGCGAGATCGCGGGGTTGCGCGCCGAGCTGCCGTTCGGCATCGACGGCATCGTGATCAAGTGTGATCTGGCCGCCGACCAGGCCGCGGCGGGGTTCAGCTCGCGGGCGCCGCGCTGGGCGGTCGCGTACAAGCTGCCTGCCACCGAGAAGATCACCAAGCTGCTTCGCGTGGAGTGGAACACCGGCCGCACCGGCATCATCGCTCCGCGCGCGGTGCTGGAGCCGGTCGAGCTCGACGGCAGCACGGTCACCTACGCCACCCTGCACAACGCCGCCGACATCACCCGGCGCGGCCTGATGCTGGGCGACAGCGTGACGGTCTACAAGGCGGGCGACGTGATCCCGCGCGTCGAGGCGCCGGTCGTGCACCTGCGTACCGGCGACGAGCGGCCCATCGAGATCCCGGAGGTCTGCCCCGCGTGCGGCGACGCCATCGACAAGTCGCAGGAACGCTGGCGGTGCGTGCGCGGGCGCGAGTGCCGGGCGATCGCGTCCATCATCTACGCGGTCGGCCGTGACCAGCTCGACATCGAGGGGCTGGCGGAAAACCGCGTCAAGCAGATGCTCGACACCGGCCTGATCGCCGACTTCGCCGACCTGTTCTTCCTGACGCGCGAGCAGCTTCTCGGTCTCGAGCGCATGGGCGAGACCAGCAGCGACAACCTGATCGCGGCCATCGAGCAGGCCAAGACACGGCCGCTCAGCAGGGTGTTCGCGGCGCTCGGGGTGCGCGGCACCGGCCGTTCGATGAGCCGCCGCATCGCCCGCCACTTCGCCACCATGGACGCCGTCCGCGCCGCCGACGCCGAGGCGATCCAGCAGGTCGAGGGCATCGGGCCGGAGAAGGCGCCGGTCGTGGTGACGGAGCTGGCCGAGCTGGCGCCGCTCATCGACAAGCTCGTACGCGCCGGGGTGAACATGACCGAACCCGGCGCCACGCCTCCGTCCACGAAGAGTGCGGAGAGTGCGGAGAGTGCGGAGAGTGCGGAGAGTGCGGAGAGTGCGGAGAGTGCGGAGAGTGCGGAGAGTGCGGAGCCGACGGTCGAGCTGCCGCTCGCCTCGATGTCGGTGGTGGTCACGGGCACGATGACGGGCCCGCTGGCGGCACTGTCGCGCAACGAGGTCAACGAGCTGATCGAACGGGCCGGGGGGAAGGCGTCCTCCAGCGTGTCGGCGAAGACGTCTCTGCTGGTAGCAGGGGAGAAAGCGGGGTCCAAGCGGGCCAAGGCCGAGACGTTGGGGGTGCCGATCGTGACCCCGGAGGAGTTCGCCGACCAGGTCGGCGCGTTCATGCCGAGCGCCCTGCCCGGCTGAGCGCGACGGCACCGGCGTGTTTGAGGTGGGCGCGCGTCCCATGCGCGCAGGTTCCCTGTGGACAGGTTCCGTGTGCACAGGTTCCGTGTGGACAGGTCCCACGTGAGGCAGGTCCCACGTGAGCGCGTTCGAGGTGAGCGGACTCGCGGTGAGCGGACTCGCGGTGAGCGGACTCGCGGTGAGCGGACTCGCGGTGAGCGGACTCGCGGTGAGCGGACTCGCGGTGAGCGGACTCGCGGTGAGCGGACTCGCGGTGAGCGGGCTACTTGCCTGGGGTGGTGCGGCGGCGGAGCCATCCGGCGGCGCGGTGCGCGACGGGGCCGAGCACGCTGACCTCCTTGGTGGCCTTCTTCAGGGCCTGGACGGCGTTCCGCGACTCCGCGGTGGCCTTCTTCAGCTCCGCGGTCGTTTGCCGCAGCTCGGTGGCCAGCCGTTCGAGGTCGCTTGCGGGAGAGGCGGCGGGCTTGGGCTTCTTGCGCTGGTTGATCCGGACGAGGATGCGCTCGCCGAGCACGTCCGTGGTGTGCCACAGGTCAGGACGCGACGCGAGCCAGTCGAGCAGCCGCTCCTGCACGGGGGACGGGTCGCCCCATGTGGCGTACAACTTCTGGGTGCTGACGCAGATCGGCGCCAGCCCGTGACCGGCGACCGCCTCCCACACGGCGAGAGCGACGCCCGGGGTGTGCTCACTGCGGTAGTCGTCGAAGGCGACCACCCCATCCTCCTTGAGCACCGTACGCGCCGCCAGCACGTCGCCCTTCACGTGCGTGTAGAGGTGGGAGGCGTCGACGTGGACGAACCTGCACGTGTCGGCCCCGACGTGGTCGAGGATGATCGACGTCGGGCCGTGCACGATCTCGGGCAGGGTTTCGTGAACGCTCAGGTAGTTCTGCTCGAAACGGTCGCGGGTGAGCGTGGAGTAGGACCTGGTGGTCTCGGCGTCGTTGTGGGCGTCGGGGGCGTCCGACTCGAAGAGGTCGCAGACGGTGAAGGTCTCGCTTTGGCGTACGCGGGTGCCGATCAGGACGGCGCTCTTGCCGAGGTACGTCCCGAGTTCGAGGACGTCACCCCGGTTGTCGCCCTCCGACAGGAACCACTCGAACAGGCGCTGATCCGTCGGCCAGAACCAGCCGGGGATGCGCTCCAGCGCAGCGGTGAGGTCCGGTGCTAACATGCCGGGACGCTAACAGGCCCTTTATACCGACTTTAAGCGAGTTTCCGTGATGGCCACCGGGAAGTAACCGAGAGTTCGCCGCTTCCGCCGCCACTCCTTCGCCAACTGGCCGGGCGCGGCTTCCCTATCACACGAAGCGGCGAGGCGACGTCTCTTCACCTTTCTGCCGGACGAGGATTGCACCTTTCCCCCCTTTTCTCGCACTCCTCATCCGCCTCAGATCACTCCATGCCCGCCGAATTCTCGGGCACGCCAACCACTCATCACCGGTCAACTACCGATAAAGGCGTTATGCGAGTGACCGTGGACACGGATTCTGTCGGTCCCGTAGGCCATACTCGCCATCACCAACGGCCTTCTGGAGGGATGCGATGGCGAGACGATCCGGTCGCGGCAAGCGTCGGCGCAAGCAGGGCGACGACCGTGCGTTGTGGTTTGCAGGGCTCGGATGCACGACCATTGCGGTCGTCATATCGGCCAGATTTGTCATGGAAAATCCGGGATGGGCGATAGGCATCGCCTCCGTGGCCATCGCCGCCTTTGGGGCTGGCCTTTTCCTGCGATATCGGATCCTCCAAGCTCGCCGTCAACGTTTTCTCGCGGCCAACACCGAGTTGACGAAGGTCGATCTCATGACCGGCACGCAATTCGAGCACCTGGTCGCCGAACGGTTGATCACCGAAGGGTTCCGGCGCGTTCGGGAAAGGGGGCGCAGCGGTGACGGCGGCGTCGACATCACCGCCGTCGCACCTGGCGGCACACCGTACGCGATCCAGTGCAAGCGCTACGGCGGCAGCGTCGGAGCCCCGGCCGTCCGCAACTTCCTCGGGGCGCTGGCCAACGCCTTCAACGGGCACACGGGGATCCTCATCACGTCGGGCCGACTGACCGATCAGGCACGCACCGAGGCCCTCAACGCCCGCCAACCCCTGATCCTCCTCGAACGCGACCACCTGGCCGACTGGCTGATCGGCCAGCGCACGATCCTCACCCGACCGATGCGGTTGGCAGAAGCGGACGACCCCGCAACCTAACCCCCTGCGACAGCGCCACACCAACCGGGGCAGGGCGGGGCGGGACCGGGCCAACCGGGACCGGGCAGGGCCAGACCGGGCAGGGCAGGGCCGGACCGGGCAGGGCAGGGCCAGACCGGGCAGGGCGTGCAGGGCCGGGCAGGGCAGGGCGGACCGGGCGGGCGGGCGGGACCTGGCCGAGCGGGCGGGTAGGCAGGCAGGGCGGGGGCGGGGCGAGCCCGGGCAGGTAAGGCCAGGCGGGTGGGCAGGGCCGGACGGGCGAGGCCGGGTGTCGCGGGAGACGTACTGATCGGGCGCGGGCCCACCGATCAGGCGGGGCCTATCGACCGGGCGGAAGGACGCGCCGACCGGGTGGGAGGACGTACCGACCGGGTGGGAGGACGTACCGACCGGGTGGGGTCGGCACGTTGATCAGGTGGGGTCGTGGTGCGCGGTGCTGGCGTTTTCGGTCTCCCGGGTCGCGTCGAGGTCGCACGTGGCAGGGCGAGAGCACGGGGCGGCGTGGGACGTCAGCTCAGGTGGGCGAGGACCGCTTGGGTGAACTCCTGCGTCCCGGCTGTGCCTCCCAGGTCGCGGGTCCGTACGTGCCCCTTTGCGAGGACGTGGGCGATGGCCGCCACCATCTCCGTCGCCGCCGCCTCGTGCCCCAGATGTTCCACCATCATGGCTGCCGACCAGATGGCGCCGATCGGGTTGGCCACGCCCTGGCCCGCGATGTCCGGGGCCGAGCCGTGTACGGGTTCGAACATCGACGGGAACTCGCGTTCCGGGTTGAGGTTGGCCGAGGGGGCGATGCCGATGCTGCCCGCGACCGCCGCCGCCAGGTCGCTGAGGATGTCGCCGAACAGGTTGGAGCCCACGATTACGTCGAAGCGTCCTGGCTCCAGTACCAGCTTGGCGCAGAGCGCGTCGATGTGCTCCTGGTCCCAGCGCACGCCGGGATGTACGGCGGCACGTTCGTTGACCAGTTCGTCCCAGAAGGGCAGCGTGTGCACGATCCCGTTGGACTTGGTGGCCGAGGTCAGGTGGCCCTGGCGGCGGGCGGCCAGGTCGAAGGCGTAGTCGAGCACCCGTGTGACGCCCGCCCGGGTGAACACCGCCTCCTGCACCGCCAACTCCTCCGGGAAACCACGGTTCATCCGGCCGCCGATCTCGCTGTACTCCCCCTCGGTGTTCTCCCTGACGACGACGAGGTCGATCTCGGCGCGTACGGGGCTCTCGACGCCCTCGAAGAGGCGTACCGGGCGGAGGTTCACGTACTGGCGGAAGGCCCGGCGGATCGGGATGAGCAGCCCCCAGAGCGAGACGTGGTCGGCCACGCCGGGCGCGCCGACCGCTCCGAGGAAGATGGCGTCGTGGCCGCGCAGCCGGTCGAGGCCGTCGAACGGCATCATCGCGCCCGTACTCAGGTAACGCGCGCACGACCAGTCGTACTCGGTGAGCCGGAGCCCGAAGCCGTGGCGCCGGCCCGCCGCCCGCGTCACCTCCAGGGCCGCCGGGGTGACTTCGAGGCCGATGCCGTCTCCGGGGATCACGGCGATGTCATGCGTCTCCATGGTCCCGATTCAAGCGGTGGCCTGCGAAGACGTCCAAGACCGGCAAGTGATGCGACCTATAGGCGGCGCCTATCGATCGACCGAGAGCTCCAGGAACTCGGCCGCCGCCGGGCTGAGCCAGCCCTTCCTGCTGACCAGGGCCAGGTGCAGCGACGCGGGCGGGTCCAGGTCGAACACCAGCGCACCCGCCCGTTCGGCCAGCGGCCGCCACGCCTCGGCCAGCACGCCGATCCCCACGCCCTTCAGCACCAGCGGCAGGAACGCCTCCCGGTGCTCCGACTCGACCGCGATCGACAGTTCCACGCCCGAGGCCCGGATCTCCTCGACGAGGCGGCGCAGCCCCGTGCCGTGCTCGCCGACGATCAGCCGCTGACCGGCCAGGCGCTCGCGGGGCAGCGACGGGGCCGGGTCGAAGGGGCCGCCGGGCGGGGCCACGAGCACGAACCGCTGCTCCTCGACGGGGTGCAGCTCCACGTCGGCAACTGTGGGCAGTTCCCAGGCCGACAGCAGGCCCAGCTCCGTGACGCCCGTACGGACGTGCTCGATCACCGAATGCGGCACCGGCGCGTCCTTGACCACCACCTGCACGTCCGGGTGGCGGTCGCGGAAGCGGTCGATCATGCTGCTCAGCGGCTCCACCGCGGGCGAGGGCATCGACGCGATGGCGACGCTGCCGCACACCATGCCCTGCACGGCGGCCACGCTCGCGCGGGCCGCTTCGAGGCTGCGTACGACCTGCCGGGCTGGCTCGATCAGCGCCCGACCGGCGTCGGTGAGCACCACGCGCCGGCCGATGCGGTGGAAGAGCTGGCCGCCGAGATCCTTCTCCAGGGTCCTGATCGCCTGCGACAGGGAGGGCTGCGCCATGAACAGCGCTCTGGCGCCCTTGTTGAAGCCGCCGTGATCGACGACGGCCAGGAAGTACTCGAGCTGCCGGACATCCACACAACGCTCCTATAGGAGACACCTATGACTCAAGTAGCTAACTCGTCTTGGACCTGCGCGCCACCCAGATCTTGAATGACGGCGAAAACGTTAGGAGCAGGCGATGAACTCCGGCGGCCCGAGAACCGACGTCGACCAGGCCCTGCTAGGCCACGCCACCTACCGCAGCCTCGGCGAGCAGAAGCTGTCCGCCACCGAGGAGAGATTCGAGAAGGCCCGACGCACCACGGGCATGTGGCTGGCGCCGCTCGTCACGGTGGCCTTCCTGGTGCTGCCCCTCGACATGGACGGCACGCAGCAGACCTTGGCCGCCGTGTTGCTCGGCGTCATCGTGCTGTGGGTGACCGAGCCGGTGCCCATCCCGGTCGGAGGTCTCATCGGCGTCGGCGCGATCGTGCTGCTCGGTGTGGTCTCCGCGACGGACGCGCTGTCTCCCTTCGGCTCGCCCACGATCTTCACCTTCGTCGGGGCGTTCATCCTGGCGCAGGCCATGCTGAAGTACGGGCTGGCGCGCCGCTTCGCCTTCCGGATCCTGTCGTTACCCGGGGTGGGGCGCTCGACGTTCCGGCTGATCGTGGCGTTCGGCGCCATCACGTGCCTGTTGTCGGCGTTCGTCTCCAACACGGCCACCGTGGCGATGCTGCTGCCCACGGCGCTCGGCATGCTCGCCGTGATCGCCAAGCTCCTGCAGGACCGCGGGCTGGTCCCGGCCGACTTCAACCCGCTGCGGCTGCGGGTGGGCGCGGCGCTCGTCCTGATGCTCGCGTACGGGGCCAGCGTCGGCGGCCTGCTCACCCCCGTCGGCACCCCGCCGAACCTGATCGGCCGCGGGCTCATCGAGGAGGCCACCGGTCAGCGCATCTCGTTCGCCGAGTGGGTGATCACGGCGCTGCCGATCTGCGCGCTCATGTTCGTCGCGCTGGCGGTCGTGCTGCTCCTGGTGAACCGGCCGGAGATCCGCGAGATCGAGGGCGTCGAGGAGTACGTGCGGCGCGAGCGGGCCGCCCTGGGCTCGTTGTCGCGCGCCGAGAAGAACACCCTCGTCGCCTTCGGCACCACCGTGTTCCTGTGGATCTTCCCGGGCGTGATCGCGCTGTTCGCCGGCACCGAGTCGGCCCTCTACACCGCCGTCAGCGGCCGGCTCAACGAGGGCATCGTGGCCGTGCTCGGCGCCGCGCTGCTGTTCGTGCTGCCGACGGACTGGGGCAAGCGCGAGTTCACCCTCAACTGGAGCGACGCGGCCCGCATCGACTGGGGCACGATCGTGCTGTTCGGCACCGGCATCATCTTCGGCTCCCTGCTGGAAGAGACGGGGCTGGCCAGGACCATCGGCTCGTCGGCCGCCTCCGCGCTGGGGCTGAGCAGCGTCTTCGCCATCACCGCCTTCGCCGTGGTGCTGGCCGTGGTGGTCTCGGAGACCACCAGCAACACGGCCTCGGCCGCCGTGGTGGTGCCGATCATCATTCCGATCGCGGTGGCGGCGGGGATCAATCCGTTCGTGCCGGCGCTGGCGGCGACGTTCGCGGCGTCGTTCGGGTTCATGTTGCCGGTGTCGACGCCGCAGAACGCGATCGCGTACGGGTCGGGGGTGGTGCCGATCACGACGATGATCCGGTCGGGGTTGAGCTTCGACGTCATCGGCGCGATTCTGATCATCCTGCTCCTGCCGCTGCTCATCGGGATGACCGGCATCGGCGGCTGACCCGCGGGACGGCCGGGTTCCCCTGATTCGTCATGCCTCCCTGGCTCGCAGGAACGCCTCCAGGGCGGCGCGTACGGCGGCCCGCGTCGGTTCGAGCGCCAGCCCGTGCCGCCGCGGCAACGGGTTCGCCGGGTCGTGCAGCAGCCCCAGCAGCAGGTGCTCGGTGCCGATGTAGTTGTGCCTCAGCTCGGCCGTCTCCACCAGCGTGGCCTGGAGGGCGCGGCGGGCCTCGGCGCCGATCGGCAGCGTCGCCGGGGAGCCGGGGCCGGTGGGCAGGTGCCGTTCCAGGTCCGCTCGGAGGGCGGCGGGATCGATGCCCTGGGCGGCGATCGCGCGGACGGCGAGGGTCTCGTGGTCGTCGAGGATGCCGAGCAGCAGGTGGTCCACGCCGACGGCGGCGCTCTGCGTACGGCGGGCGTGGGCCTCGGCCCGTTCCAGGGTCTGTTTGGCGCGGCCCGTGTAGCGGTCGAACGCCCCCGACTGGGCGAGGTCGGCGACGGTGAGGCTGGACCAGCGACGGCCGTAACGCTGCTGGGCCGCCTGGCGGCTGATGCCGAGGTGGTCGCCGATGTCGGACCACGAGCAGCCCTCGGCCCTGGCCAGCTCGACGAGGTAGCCGAGCAGCCTGTCACCGATGCCCTGAAGGTCGCTCAGCACGCCTTCGGCGACGGACAGGCGGGTGAGGGCGTCGGCGTCGGGGCTGCGTTCTTCGACGACCGACAGCAGGGCGGCAAGATCGGGTAGCTCAGGCACCGTACCATTATGGCTGTCAACGAATGTCTTGACAGTTTCGATGCGTCAATGCCAGCGTTGACGCATGGATGTGAAGACGTTGGCGGAGGCGCTCGACGCGCTGGTGCCGGAGATCATGGAGCACTGCGGGGCACCGGGGCTGTCGATCGCGGTGGGCGTGGGCACGGAGGTGGCGCTGGCCCGCGCGTACGGGCTCGCGGACCTGGCCACCGGGCGGCCCATGACGGTCGACACGGTCGGGCCCACCGGCTCCGACTGCAAGCCGTACACCGGGGTCGCGGCCATGCAGCTCGTGGAGCGCGGCCTGATCGGGCTGGACGACCCGATCGACGACCACCTGGACGTACGCGTCGTCAACCCGCACGGCCCACGGCCGATCACGCTGCGCGACCTGCTCACCCACCGCAGCGGCCTGGGCACCAACATGGGGAACTGGGATCGGGTGCCCCCCGCCCCGCTGGGCGAGCACCTGCGGCGGGTGCTCGGGGCCGGGCGGTCGGACGCGTACGGCGGCACGGTGCTGCCGTTCTGGGCCGGCCCGGTGGGCGGGCAGTACGCCTACAGCAACGTGGGCATCGCCCTGGTCGGCTACCTCGTCGAACGGCTCAATCCCGACGGGCTCACGTTCTCCGAATGGGTGGGGCGTCGGGTGCTGGCGCCGCTCGGGATGGGCTCGACCGTGTTCCCGCCCGCGCAACATCCCGACCACGTGCCCGCCGAGCTGCTCGAACGCCGTTCGACCGGCTACGCGACCCTACCCGGACACCACTTCCCGCTGCCGCCGCTCTATCCCGGCGACTACCCGGCCGGGTCCGCGCTGAGCACGCCGTCCGATCACGCCCGGTTCCTGCTCGCGATGGTCAACGGGGGACGGCTGGGGACGGGATCGGTCCTGGAGCCCGGGACGGCCCGGCAGATGATCACGGCGCAGGCGTCCGGCGGCACGCTCACCGGGCCGAGCGCGGAGGCGTCCGTCGGGCTGGTGTTCAACGTCTTCGGCGGCGAACACCCCTACGTCGGCCACGGCGGCGAGTATCTGTGGGGCTGGGGCCACTTCAGCCGGGCCTGGACCGAGGACCGGGTCGTGCTGGTGATCTCCACGAACCAGTACGACCTCGGCGACTTCGGCCTGTCCGACCGTACGAGCCACGCCGCCGCCCGGCTGGTCGCCGAGATCGTCACCGCCTGGGTGCACGGCGCCGACCCCCGTCCGCGGCGCGATCCGGCGGCCGGGCGGAGCTATCTGGCCGGGCTGCTCATCGGCGACCGGCTGACCACCAGGCTGGGCATCGCCGCGCAGCCCGACCCCGGCGAGGTCGCGCGCGTCGCGGAGACGGCCGTGGTCGCGGGCCCGTGGGATCCGCGGGCGTTCGAGGAGGCCGTGGGGCAGGTGCGGCTGACCGCCCACCCGCTGGCCGACAACGCGCGTACGGTGGCGCGCGAGCTGCCCGTCCACGAGATCGAGCTGCTCAAGCGGCAGCTCGGCGTGCCCGGCCTCGGCGCCCAGGCGACACCGCGCGACCGGTCACGGTGAGCTGACCGGGACGAAGCCGGAGCCCGCGCGGTAGTTGGGCGACTGGTGCCGGAAGTAGGTGTTGTAGACCTGGCAGTAGCGGCCGCCGCGCCGGAGCAGCGTGGCGTGGTCGCCCTCTTCCACGATCTGTCCGTGGTCGAGCACGATGATGCGGTCGACGTGCTCGATCGTGGACAGGCGGTGGGCGATGACGATCGAGGTGCGCCCGGCCAGCACCACGTCGAGCCCCTCCTGGATCTGGGCCTCGGTGAGCGGGTCGACGCTGGCCGTGGCCTCGTCGAGGACCACGATCGCCGGGTCCTGGATGAGCAGGCGGGCCAGCGCGACGAGCTGGCGCTGGCCCATCGACAGCGTGCGGCCGTCTTCGCCGACGTCGGTCCGCAGGCCGTCGGGCAGGGCTTCGATCCAGTCGCCGCCGCCCACCGCCGAGGCGGCGGCCAGCACCTCTTCGTCGCCGGCCTCGGGGCGCGGATAGCGGATGTTGTCGGCCACCGTGCCGCTGAACAGGAACGGCGACTGCGGCACGGCTCCGATCTGCCGCCGGTAGGAGGGCAGGTCGAGCGTGCGGATGTCGCGGCCGTCGATCAGCAGGCGGCCGTCCTGGAACTCGTAGAAGCGGGTGATCAGCTTGCTCAGCGTGGACTTGCCCGCCCCGGTGTGCCCGACGAGCGCGACGGTCTCGCCCGCCTCGATGCGCAGGTCGAAGTCGCGCAGCACCGGGTGGGCCGGGTCGTAGCCGAACGTCACGCCCTCGAACTCGATGCGGCCGGCCGGCCTGCCGGCGGGCAGGGAGTCGGTCTGCACGACCCGGGGTGGCGCGTCGATCAGGGCGAAGACGCGCTCGGAGGCCGACAGGCCCTGCTGGAACTGCGACCAGAACGCGGCGATGGACGTCAGCGGGAACCAGAAGAGCGA
The DNA here is from genome assembly GCF_039536965.1 of Nonomuraea antimicrobica. Classification (NCBI taxonomy): domain Bacteria; kingdom Bacillati; phylum Actinomycetota; class Actinomycetes; order Streptosporangiales; family Streptosporangiaceae; genus Nonomuraea; species Nonomuraea antimicrobica. The sequence continues at coordinate 42,822 of NZ_BAAAZP010000012.1, forward strand.
GACCCCTTGCAGGAACAGGTACCAGTCGCCGGCCGACAGCCCGCCGCGCAGCACCGCCGAGCCGCCGAACTGGACGAGCGCGACCGTCGCCAACCCGGCCACGAGGAAGAGCACCGGGAAGATGCTCGAGAACACGAACCCCTGCCGCAGCGTCACCTGGTAGCTCTGCCGGTTGATCGGCCGGAACTCGTCGTAGACCTGCTGCTCCTGCCGGAAGTTCTTGGCCACGGCGATGCCGGCCATCGTCTCCTGCAGGTTGGCGTTGACCCGGCTCAGCGAGCGCTGCGCCTGCCGGGTGCTGGCCCGCGCCATGCGCCGGAACAGCAGCGCCAGACCGATCACGATCGGTACGATCAGCAGCGTCAGCAGCGCCAGCTCCACACTCCGCAGGAACAGCAGCACCGTGACGAAGCCGACCATCAGCACCTGGCTGATCAGGTCCATCGTCAGGGTGGAGACCGTGGCGAAGTCGTCGGTGTCGGAGGTGACCCGGCTGACGATCCTGCCGGACGGCGTCTCGTCGTAGAACGACAGGTCGCGCTCGAGCACGGCGTCGAACGCGTCTTCGCGCAGCTTGAGCACGACGTCGCCGGTGACCCTGGAGCTGAACCACTGCCGGACGAAGTTGAAGCCCCAGCCCAGCACGCCCGCGACCAGGAGCCCCACCACGAACATCCAGCCCACCTGGGCGATCGTGCCGTCGGCGATGGCGTCGACCACATAGCTCGCCAGCAGCGGCACCGCCGCCTGGCTCGTGGACGACAGCACGATCATGCCCGCGACCAGCAGCATCGAGCCCGCCTTGGGCCGGAAGTAGGACAGGATCCGGCGCAGCAGGTCACGGTCGTTGTAGGTGCGGTCGTAGTCTTCGGCCTCGAGGCCGTCCATGAGGAAGCCCATCAGCGCACGCCTCCCTGCTCGCTCGCCAGGACCGGGGCGTCGTCGCCCGGTGTCACGCCCGCTTCGTCGTAGTGGGCGAAGATCCGCCGGTAGAGGCGGCTGCGCCCGATCAGCTCGTCGTGCGTGCCGATGTCGACCAGCTCGCCGCGGCGCAGCAGCAGCACCTTGTCGGCCCAGCGGATCTGCGAGAGCCGGTGGGTGATCAGCAGGGTGGTGCGCCCTTCGAGGATGCGGCCGATGGCCTGCTGGATCAGGTCTTCGGTGGCGGAGTCGATGGCGCTGGTGGAGTCGTCGAGCACCAGGATCGCCGGGTCGGTCAGCAGCGCCCGCGCGATGGCCAGCCGCTGGCGCTGCCCGCCGGAGAGCGTGACGCCGCGCTCGCCGATGACCGTGTCGTAGCCGTCGGGCAATTCGGACACGAACTCGTCGGCCTGCGCGTCTCGCGCCGCCCTGACCACGGCCTCGCGGTCGGCGCGCTGGCCGAGGCTGAAGGCGATGTTCTCGGCCACCGAGCGGGAGAACAGCACGATGTCCTGCTCGATGGTGGAGATCTGGGAGCGCAGCGAGTCGAGGTCCCAGTCGCGTACGTCGACGCCGTCGACCAGGATGCGGCCCGAGGTGACGTCGTAGATGCGCGGCACGAGTTTGGTCAGCGTGCTCTTGCCCGACCCGGTCTCGCCCACGATCGCGACCGTCTCGCCCGGCTTGACGGTGAACGTCAGCCCGCGCAGCGCCGGTTCGCCGTCGTCGTAGCCGAACGTCACGCCGTCGAAGACGATCTCACCGGAGATGCGGGCGGCGTGACCGTCGGCGCGCTGCTTCAGCTCGGCCTCGGAGGTGACGGTGCTCAGGATCCGGCGGGCGGAGGCGATGCCGATCTGCACCAGCGAGAAGGTGAAGATGGAGATCTGGGTCGGGAAGCCCAGCATGACCATCAGGCCCATGAACGCCACCAGGTCGCCGACCGTGATCGCGCCGATGCCCTGGAGGTGGAGGGCGTGCCACAGCGCCCCGGCGACCGCGCAGGCGAACAGCAGCGTCGGCAGGTAGCGGGCCTGCACCAGGCCGTTGCGCACGAAGGAGTCGCGGTAGAGGCGGGCGTAGGCGCGGAAACGGCCCCTCTCCTGCTGCTCCTGCGCCATCACCTTGATCACCTCGATGCCGCGCACGGCCTGGCTGAGCCCCGCGTTGAGGTCGCCGAACTGCTCGCGCATCCGCGTGGCCACCGGGTTGAGCTGGCGCATGTAGTGCCAGAGCGCGGCCACGAAGACGACCGCGAAGACGCCGGGCACCAGCAGCAGGCGCGGGTCGATGGTGGCGATGAAGAACAGCGGCACGAGCCCGGTCAGGCCGGAGTCGACGATCAGGTCGAGACCCGGCGTGACCATGATGTTGAGCTGCCGGATGTCGTTGGCGGCGCGGGCCATCAGGTCGCCGACGCGCTGCCGGTTGTGGAAAGTCTGGCTCTTGCCGAGCAGGCTCACGTAGAGCTCGTCGCGGGCGTCGCGCTCCAGCCGCTTGGCCAGGACCTCGCTCGACATGCGGGCGACCAGGTCGAACAGGCCGCGGGCGGTCACGATGACCAGCAGGACCAGAGCGATCGGCACCAGCACGGCGCCCGGCTCGCCCCGCGCGCCGAGGACGGCGTCGAAGGCGGCCCCGGTGAGCTGCGGGACGGCGGCGTTGAGCGCCGTCATGACGAGCGAGCCGCCCAGGAAGCCCAGCAGGTGGACGGGATGACGGCGCAGGTGGGACCAGAGCCAGCGCACCGGGCCGCGCCGGTCGGTGCGGGCGCCGGAGACGGAGAACTCCGAGCTGCTGGTGGTCACGGACATGGGTCTCCCCGGCCGGAGGTGAGTGGACGTCGAGATTGGTTTCTACCACCGGGGTACGACAGTTTCCCAGCGGAATTTCGACCGCCCCCGGCGTCGGAGCCCGGGCGGGGGTGGCCGGCCGAGCGTTCGGGGCCACCGGCGGGACCGCCTCGCACCAGTGTTCGGGGCCACCGGCGGGACCGGTGGCCCCGCCTGGCACCCTGGGCAGGGTGACGAGCGATTCGGCGGTGGCCGACTTCTGGTTCGATCCGTCCTGCCCCTACACGTGGCTGACCTTCCAATGGCTGCTGGAGGTGCGCGAGGTCCGCCCGGTCGAGCTGCGCTGGCACGTGATGAGCCTGTCGGTGCTCAACGAGGGCCGCGACGACGACCCGGAAGGGGATCCGGAGGGCTACCTGTGGGTCCCCGTACGCGTCTGCGCCGCCGTACGGCGTGAGCACGGTCAGGAGGCGCTGGCCAGGTTCTACACCGCCCTGTGGACGACCGGCACGGGCGACTGGATGGGCGACCTGCGCGGGGCGCTGGCCGCGGCCGGGCTGCCGGTGGAGCTGGCCGAGGCCGGGCTGCGCCCCGACCACGACGACGAGGTACGCGCCTCGCACGCCGAGGCCATGACCCTGATCGGCGGCGACCACGTGGGCACCCCGATCGTGGCCGTCACGCGCGACGGCGGCGAGCGCGTGGTGTTCTTCGGCCCGGTCGTCTCCCGTGTGCCCACGGGCGAGCGGGCCGGGCGCCTCTGGGACGGGACGCTGCTGGTGGCGGGCACCCCGGGCTTCCACGAGCTGAAGGGCAGGCCGCACGAGGAGCCCCGGCTCGCCTGAGCACCTGCCTCACCTGAGCAGCAGCCGCATCTGAGCGCCCGCCTCACCTGAGCGCCTGCCTCACCTGAGTGGCAGCACGTCCACGCCGCGCTCGTCGTCGCCGCGCGGGCCGAACACGCGCCGCTGCGACTCCTCGATGCGCACGTCGTTGATGCTGGCCTCCCTGCGCCGCATCAGCCCCGACGCGTCGAACTCCCACTGCTCGTTGCCGTAGCTGCGCCACCACTGGCCGGAGGCGTCGCGGCACTCGTACTGGAAGCGGACCGCGATGCGGTCGCCGAGCACCGCCCACAGCTCCTTGCGCAGGGCGTAGTCGAGCTCTCTGTCCCACTTGCGGCGCAGGAACTCCCGGATCTCGTCGCGCCCGGTCAGGAACTCGTCGCGGTTGCGCCAGACCGAGTCCTCCGTGTAGGCGAGGGCGACCCGGTCGGGGTCGCACGTGTTCCAGGCGTCCTCGGCGGCCTGCACCTTGACGCGGGCGGTCTCCTCGGTGAACGGCGGGACGGGCGGACGGGACATGTCGGATCGTTCCTTCTGGCGAGCGGCGGTCGGCCGGTGATCGGTTGATCGTTCTCCCGCCCAGCCTAGAGAACGACCCCCGCCAACAGCACGAAGCGCGCCCTCACAACAGCTTGTCGAGGGTGATCGGGAGGTCGAGGACGCGCTTGCCGGTGGCGTGCCGTACGGCGTTGGCCACGGCCGCCGCCGCTCCGGTGATGCCCACCTCGCCGACCCCGAGCAGCCCCAGGGGCATGGTCGGATCGGGCTCGTCCAGGTAGTGGACGTCGATGCGGGGGACGTCGGCGTGCACGGGCACGTGGTATTCCGCCAGGCTCGGGTTCACGATCCGGCCGGTGCGGTGGTCGATCAGGGTCTGCTCCGACAGCGCCGCGCCAATGCCCATCACGATGCCGCCGCGGAGCTGGCTCGCCGCCGTCGTCGCGTTGATCACGGTGCCGACGTCGAAGACGCCCACCCAGCGCGACACCCGTACCTCGAAGGTGTCGGGGTCCACCCGCACCTCGCAGAACTGCGCCCCGGACGCCGCCCGCATCAGCCTCCTGCGGTCGCGGAGGGTACGGACCACGAACGCCGGCATGCTCGCCTTGACCACCGCCTCCACGTGGTCGCGCCCGGCCCCGGCCAGGATCTCCGCGTACGTCTGGCCGCCGCCCGCGTGGAACAGCCCTCCGTCGCGGGGCGTCAGCTCCTCCAGCCGGCGCCCGCGCAGCGGCGAGCCGGGCAGGCGCCGGGCCAGGGCGTGCACCGAGCGCTTCAGCTTGGCGCCGGCGGCCAGCACCCCGGCGGCGACGCTGGCGGTCTGCGCCGAGCCGCCCGCTCCAGGGCTGGGCGGCAGGTCGGAGTCGCCGTACTCCATCCGGACGGACTCCAGCGGCACGCCCATCTCGTCGGCGGCGATCTGCGCCTGCGCGGTCGCCGCCCCCATGCCCATCTCCTGCAGGCCGCAGCGCACGACGACCGTGCCGTCCGCGCCCAGCCGCATGGTGACGCTCGCCGCCATGAGCCACGCCGGGTGGTACGCCGTGGCCACCCCCATGCCGACCAGCCACCGCCCGTCCCGCATGGCGCCGGCCCGCGGGTCGCGCTCGCGCCAGCCGAACCTCTCGGCCCCCACCGCGTACGCCTCCCGCAGCATCCGGTGCGCGAACCGCTGCCCGCCCACCGGGTTGCGCTCGGGCTCGTTGCGCATGCGCAGCTCGATCGGGTCCATGCCCAGCTCCCAGGAGAGCTCGTCCATCGCGGACTCCAGGGCGAAGGTGCCGATGGCCTCGCCCGGCGCCCGCATGAAGGTGTTGGGCACCAGGTCGAGCCGGACGGTGCTGTCGCTGAGGTGGATGTTCGGGGAGGCGTAGAGGTGGCGGGAGGCCGAGGTGACGGGCTCGGGCCCGCCGCCCGCGCGGGCCGTCCTGGACACGCTGGTGTGGATCAGCGCGCTCAGCCTGCCCTGCGCGTCCGCGCCGAGCGCGACCCGCTGCGTGCTCGGCGTACGCCCGCCGACCGTGTGGTAGACGCCCTCGCGGGTCAGCGCCAGGCGCACGGGACGGCCCGTCGCGCGGGCCGCCAGCACGGCGAGCAGCGTGCCCGCCCAGACCGAGCCCTTGCCGCCGAACCCGCCGCCCACGTAGGGGGACAGCACCCGCACCCCCCGCTCCGGCACCCCGAACCGCAGCGCCAGATGTTTGCGCGTCCACGCGATGTTCTGCGTGGCCTCGTGGACGGTCAGCCGGTCGCCGTCCCACACGGCCGTGGTCGCGTGCGGCTCGATCGCGTTGTGGTTCTGGGGCGGCGTGCTGAAGCGCAGGTCGACCGAGACCGGGGCGGTGGCCAGCGCGGCCCGTGCGTCCCCCTTGTCGGCCCCGCTCTCGCGCATGGGGTTGCTCTTCTGGGGGACGGCGTTCGGCTCCTCGGCCGCGAAGTCCACCACGGCCGGCCACTCCTCGTACGACGGGCGCACCAGCGAGGCCGCGTACCGTGCCGCCTCCGGGGTCTCGGCGACCACGACCGCCACGGGCTGGCCGTTCCAGTACACCTCGTCGGTGGCCAGGTAGTTGACCGTCGTGCCAGAGACGAGCGAGCTGAGGTTGAACAGGCTCGGCTTGGGCGCGGGCTTCATGGCGGGGGCGTTCTCGTGGGTGAGCACGTCGATCACCCCGCGAACGGCCCTGGCCCGCGCCGTGTCGACGGCGGTGACCCGGCCCCTGGCGACGGTCGCGTGCACGAGGGCGGCGTGGGCCAGGTCGGGGTAGGGGTGCTCGGCGGCGAAGCGGGCCTCGCCGGTGGTCTTGGCCTTGGCGTCGAGCCGGTCCACCGCGCGGCCGACGTACTTCGTGGCGGCCTGCGGCGCGGCCTCGGCGTACTTGGTGCTCATCGGAGATCCTCTCCCGTGCTCAGCTCGCGCAGCGTGGCGGCGATCGTGGCCGTGGCGAGCCCGGCCTTGAACGCGTTGCCCGGCCTGAGGGTCGCCTGGGCCAGCTCGGCCTCGGCCGCGCGGCGGAAGGCCGCCTCGTCCGCCGGGCCGCCGAGCAGGACGCGCTCCGCCTCGCGGGCCCGCCAGGGCTTGGGCGCGACGCCGCCGAGCGCCAGGCGGATCTCGGTGATCTCGCCGTCGCGCACCTGGAGCGCCGCCGCGACCGAGACCAGCGCGAACGCGTACGACGCCCGGTCGCGGACCTTCCGGTAGCGGGAGGCGGCGGCGATCGGCGGCAGCTCGACCGCGGTGACCAGCTCTCCGCGGGCCAGGTCGGTCTCGATCTCCGGCGTGCCGCCGGGCAGCCGGTGAAGGTCGGTCAAGGGGACGCGGCGGGTGCCGTCGGGGCCGCGTACCTCGACGACGGCGTCCAGGGCGGCCAGCGCCACGCACATGTCGGACGGGTGCGTGGCGATGCAGCTCTCGCTCACGCCCAGGATCGCGTGGCCGCGGTTGAACCCGTCGAGCGCGTCGCAGCCGCTGCCCGGCTCGCGCTTGTTGCAGGCCGCGGCGCCGTCGTAGAAGTACGGGCAGCGCGTGCGCTGGAGCAGGTTGCCGCCCACGGTGGCCATGTTGCGCAACTGGGCCGAGGCCCCGGCGAGCAGCGCCTGTGACAACACCGGGTAGCGGGCGCGCACGCGCCGGTCGGCGGCCAGGACGCTGTTGCGGACCAGCGCGCCGACGCGCAGGCCGCCGCCGGGCAGCTCGGTCACGGTGTCGAGGGGCAGGCCCGTGACGTCGACGACCGTGTCGGGGCGTTCGATGCCCTCGCGCATGAGGTCGACCAGGTTGGTGCCGCCGCCGAGGAACTTGGCGCCCGGCTCGGTGGCCGCCACGCGCACGGCGGCCTCGATGTCGGCGGGCTTGACGTACGCGAAGGGCCTCATCGGGCGTCCTGCCCGGCCACGTCCATGATCGCGTCCACGATGCCGTTGTAGGCGCCGCAGCGGCACAGGTTGCCGCTCATGCGCTCCCTGACCTCGGCCTCGGTGAGCCTCTCCCTGGTGTGCTCAGGGCGGGTGGGCCCTGCGTGGGTGGGCCCTGCGTGGGTGGACTCGGTCACGGCGCTGGGCATGCCGGACTCGTGCTCGGCCAGCATCCCGATCGCCGAGCAGATCTGGCCCGGGGTGCAGTAGCCGCACTGGAAGCCGTCGTGGCGGACGAACGCCTCCCGCAGGGGATGGGACACGCCCTCGATCGTGGTGATCTCGCTGCCGTCGTACTGGACGGCCAGGGCCAGGCAGGAGTTGATCCGCAGGCCGTCGGCCAGCACCGTGCACGCGCCGCAGGCGCCCTGGTCACAGCCCTTCTTGGGACCGGTGAGGCCGAGCCGGTCGCGCAGGGCGTCGAGCAGGCTGACCCATGGCTCGACGTCGAGGGACTCGACGTCACCGTTCACTTTCATCCGTATCTCGGCCACTCGAATCCTCCCGTACGGTGTCATCCGGACGCTAACAGAACATCGTTCACCTAACAAGTGAATGGTGTTCTGTTAAACCCGCAAGTATGCTGAGGGCGATATGACGCGGTCGGCATTCCTCCGGGCCAGGCGGCCAGAGCACAAGCAGCAGCGGCGCGAGGCCATCCTCACCGCCGCCCGTGAGCTCGCCCGCACCTCCGGCGTACGCAACGTCACCCTGGGAGCCGTCGCCGATACCGTGGGGATCGCGAAGTCGAACATCATGCGATACTTCGGCACCCGCGAGGAGATCTACCTCGAACTCGCCGCCGAGGAGTGGCACCAGTGGGCCGCCGCCGTCGCCGACCGCCTGCCCCCGACCAGGGAACCCGCCACCGAACCCGCCACCGAACCGGCCACTGGCCCGACCACTGGCCCGACCACCGGCGTGGCTCCGGTCGTGGCGGCGCTGGCCGAGACGGTCGCCGATCGGCCGCTCTTCTGCGACCTGCTCGGCCACCTCTCCATCAGCCTGGAGCACAACGTGTCGGTCGCGGCGGCCCACACCCTCAAGCGCACGGTGAGAGACGTGCTCAAGGAGATGGGCGCCCGGGTGGCGGCGGTCACCGACCTGACGGAGCAGGAGGGCTTGGAACTGGTGGCCGCCGCGAGCGGCCTGGCCGGGATGCTGTATCCGGCCGCCAACCCGCCCCCCGCGCTCGCCCAGGTCTACGCCCAGGACCCCGAGCTGGCGGCGGCCTGCCCGGAGCTGCTGCCCACCCTGGTACGCGTGCTCACGGCCCTGGCGGCGGGCCTGCCCACGCTCCGCGAACAGCCCCCGCGGTGAGACTTTCCCCCCGATCCAGGCATTCCCGAGGCGTCCGTGGAGGCGGGCCCAGCTTCGGCTTCCAGGTCAGCCGTCCTGGCGGCGACACGGCCACGGTGTCGTCCTACTCCTGCGCGTCCTACTCCTGCGCGGCCTCCTGACCGCCGGGGCTCGCCCGCGCGGCGAGCGCCGGTTCACCTGACGGCGGCGAAGAACTGCCGCAGGTCGCCGACCAGCAGGTCGGGCGCGTCGTGGGCGGCGTAGTGCCCGCCGCGGTCGAACCGGTTCCACGACACCAGGTTGCGGTGGGCGTGCTCGGCGAAGGCCCGTACCGAGCCGAGGTCGCCGGGGAACTGGGCGACGCCGAGCGGGACCGTCGTGGGGCCCGTGGCCGCCTCCTCCCGCTCGTCCTCGGCGTAGATGCGGATGGCCGAGCCCGCGGTGCCGGTCAGCCAGTGGATCGTGACGTGGGTGAGCAGCGCGTCGGGGTCCAGGTCCGACATGGCCTGGGCGTTCCAGCCGAGTAGCCCGGCGGGCGAGTCGGCCAGGGCGTGCGCGAGCGTCTGGGGCTGCTGGCCCTGCACGGCGCCGTACGACGCCTCGTGGGCCGCGTAGTGCTCGAAGTCGGCCAGCGCGGCCCGGTCCTGCGGCGTCAGCCGGTCCAAGCAGCCAGGGTCGTCGTCGGGGGGCGGGCACCACGCCTGCGTCACGTGCACGCCGACCACCGACTCCGGCGCCAGGCGGCCCAGCTCCGGCGAGATGAACGAGCCCCAGTCGTTGCCCGCCGCGCCGTAGCGACGGTAGCCGAGCCGGCGCATCAGCTCTGCCCAGGCGCGGGCGATCCGGCGCGGGCCCCAGCCGGTGTCGGGCGTCGGACCGGAGAAGCCGAAGCCGGGCAGCGAGGGCACCACGAGGTGGAAGGCGATCGACGGGTCGAGCCCGTGCCCGCGCGGGTCGCTGAGCGGGCCGATGACGTCCAGGTACTCGGCCACCGAGCCGGGCCAGCCGTGGCTGAGCACGAGCGGGAGGGCGTCCCGCTCCGGCGAGCGGACGTGCAGGAAGTGCACGGTCGCGCCGTCGACCACGGTGGTGAACTGGGGATGGGCGTTCAGCCGGGCCTCCCAGCCACGCCAGTCGTAGCGCTCGCGCCAGTGCTCGGCCAGCTCCCGCACCCGGGCGAGCGGCACGCCGTAGCCGCGATCGCCGCCGACCGGCTCGGGGGCCCAGCGGGTACGCGCGAGCCGCTCCCGCAGCTCGGCCAGGTCTTCCTCGGGAATCTCGATCCGGTACGGCCGGACTGCCTCGTTCATGACCGATCACCTTCCTGTCCTTTTCAAGGGAGGTCGGAGCCGTCCACGCGACTTCGACACGACCCCTCACGGCAGGCCGCCACGTCGAGGTAATCCGAATTAGCACCGGGGAAACCTTGACACCCCAGCAGGGCGCGGCGAACAATTCCAGGCATCGCCCGAGCGCTAATGCGCATTAGCAGTCCAGGAAGCCCATGCCGCCGCCGGACCACACCCGCCGCCTCACCCAGCGCGACATCGCCCGCCTGGCGGGCGTCAGCCAGACCACCGTCTCACTGGTGCTCAACGACCGCGCCGACGCGGAGTCCCGCATCCCCGCCGAGACCAGGGACCGGGTCCTGCGCGTGATCAGGGAGACCGGCTACGTCGCCGACCCGGCCGCCCGCAGGCTGGCCGCCCGCCGCAACCGCATCCTCGGCGTCTTCACCTACGAGCCGGTCTTCCCGAGCGCGACCGGCGACTTCTACCACCCGTTCCTGGTCGGCATCGAGGAGTGCGCCGAGCACTGCGGCTGCGACCTGCTGCTGTTCACCAGCGCCCCCACGGTCGGCGGGCGCAAGCGGGTCTACCACCAGGACCACCGGCTCAGGCTGGCCGACGGCTGCGTGCTGCTGGGCCACGAGCTGGACAGGGAGGACCTGAGCAGGCTGGTGACCGAGCGCTATCCGTTCGTGTCGGTCGGCCGCCGCGACGACGCGGGCGGGCCGGTGCCGTACGTCGGCGCCGACTACCCGGCCGCCGTCAAGCGGCTGGTCGCCCGCACCAGGGCGCTGGGCCACGAGCGCATCGCGTACCTGGGCCACGGCCGGGGCCCGGAGCCGTACGTTGACCGGTTCCGCGGCTATGTCGAGTCGGTGGCCGCCCCGCTGCGGCTCGACCCCGGCGAGCCCGCCGACATGGTGGCCCGGGTGCTGGCCGCGGACGTGACGGCGGTGCTGGCCGAGGAGTACGCCGACGGCGTCGCCCTGACCGACCTGCTGGCCAGGCGCGGCGTGTCCGTGCCCGGCGACCTGTCGGTCATCACCTTGGGCGACCCGACCCGGCCCGCCCCCACCGATGTCGACTTCACCGGCTTCCGGATCCCCAGGCGGGAGATGGGGCGCCAGGCCGTCGAGGTCCTCACCGAACTGATCGAGGGCGGCGAGCCCGTGCAACGGCTCCTGCCGTGCGAGTACGCCGAGGGCGCCACGCTGACGCCCCCACGGACATGAAGGGAACGGATTCGCGCGGGTCGAGTGCCGAGGTGCTGATCGTCGGGGGCGGCCTCGGAGGGGTGGCCGCCGCGCTGGCGGCCCTGCGGGCGGGTAGGAAGGTGGTGCTGACCGAGGAGTACGACTGGCTCGGCGGCCAGCTCACCAGCCAGGCCGTCCCGCCCGACGAGCACACCTGGGTGGAACTGTTCGGCGTGACCGCGAGCTACCGGGCGCTGCGCGACGGGATCCGGGCGTACTACCGCCGCCACTTCCCGCTGACCGAGCGGGCCCGCGCCTGGCGGGCGCTGAACCCGGGCGCGGGCCACGTGAGCCCGCTGTGCCACGAGCCCCGGGTGGCGGTCGCGGTGCTGGAGTCGATGCCGGCCCCCTAGCGGGGCGGCGGACGGCTGACCGTGTTGCAGCCGTACCGTCCGGTCGGGGCCGAGGTCGACGGCGACCGGGTGACGGCCGTCAGGCCGGCCCACCGCGACGACCCCGGCGACGAGGTGTGGATCGGCGCGCCGTACGTGCTGGACGCCACCGAGACGGGTGAGTTACTGCCGCTCGCCGTCGGCGCGCCAGGCGCTGACCCAGTTCGTGGACGCCTACGGCGGGCCCATGTGGAACGTGCAGCTCGCCGCCGCCTCGCTGACCGCGCTGCCGGTGCTGCCGGTGCTGCCGGTGCTGGTGGTGTTCGTGGTGGCGCAGAAGCAGTTCGTGGAGGGCCTGGCACATACGGGACTCAAGGGATGATTTCCTGAACATATGCCTGATCTCGTAGTGGACGGCGGCGACAAGCTGTGCGTGCAACTGCTCATCGAACTGCGCGCGCACGTACGCGAGGCCGGTCCCGGCGCCGTCATCCACCTGATCGCCGCCGACCCGGCCGCGCCCGTGGACCTGCCCGCGTGGTGCCACCTGACCGGGCACACCTACCTGGGGCCCGTGGAGGGGGCGGAGCGGGCCACGTACGCGCTGCGCGTCGCCGGCACCGCCAAGGAGACGCGGGAATCCAAGCCGTGGCACGCCGCATGAACGGCTCCAGATCGTCGGCGGCCGCCGCTCCCTTATCGCGCCCCCTGATCGCGCTCCCCCGTGGCCTGCACCTCCGGCACGTGCCGCGGGCGGGGACGTGACGGCTGGCAGACCGTCCGGCCCGGCCCGCGGCACGTGCCGTCCCCTCCTCGCGGCAGTCCGTGGGAAGCCGTCCCCACGTCCCCCGCGCAGAGACGGCTCCACTGTGACGGAGGCGCTTAGGGGTGACCTGAGTACCTCTGTACCGGAACGAGATGCGAATTGTGGTGAATCGTGACCTGAGAGAGGCGTCAACGATCTTCGTCGGGAGCGGCTCGCCGAGTGCCCACCTGATTGACCGAGTGACAAAACTGCAGGTCAGAGTACATAACGCGGGGCCCGGCGGGTAGGCGGCCAAATATGACCAAGGGTTTTGACACCGACGTCTTGTGGGACGAGTTCCATCGGGCGGTCAACATGAACTCCGAGGAGCTGCGGTCCCACCTGCTGACCGCGGCCTCCGACGAGGAGGGCTTCCCGCCCGACCCCGACCTGGGCATCGACGAGCTGGGGCGGGGCGTACTGCACGTCCTGAACAAGCGGAAGGGCGACCTCACCAAGGTCGATCTCGACGTGATGCGCAAGGTCGTCGACCTCGTCGATACCCTGGGCGACCGCACGGACGATCACTCGCGCCGCGAACTGATGTCCGTCGGCCACGACCCGTTGAGAGGATGACCCGATGGCCGAACCGCGTCCGTGGATCGAGGGGTACGTACGTGCCTGGGACTCCAACGATCCCGACGACATCGCCGCCCTGTTCACCGAGGACGCGGTGTACTACACCGAGCCGCACAGCCGGCCCTGGCAGGGGCGTGACGAGATCGTCGCGCAGTGGCTGGAACGGCAGGACAAGCCTGGTGAGGCCACGTTCGAATGGCATCCGGTCTGCGTGACTGAGAGCGCAGGTGAGGGCGTTGGTGTCGTCCAGGGAGTCACGACATATCCTGACAAAACGTACAGCAACTTGTGGATCATCCGGTTCGCGCCCGACGGCCGGTGCCGGGAATTCACCGAATGGTGGATGCGGCACGATGCCAAGTGATGCAATGGGCCGGACCGTCTTCACCCGAGGAGATCTGTTGAAGGACAACCTCGACCTCGCCGCGAGCGCCCAGGAACTGGCCGACGCCGCCCCGACGGGATCGATCGACCGCGCCGCCGCCTCGTCCGTGGCCATCACCCTGGCCACCACCCGCGACATCACCGATGCCAGGAAGACCTTGGACGGGGTCACGCCGGAGGAAGTCAAGCAAGCGGCCCTGGCCCTGTTCGACCGCCTTTCCGCAAGCTAGCCACGCGTGGATCCGGCACCCGGGCGGAGCACGACCTCCGCCGGGGCGGACGCCGTGCTGCCCGCGGTCGCGAAGCTGCGGCGGCTCGGGTGTCGATGCTCCGGGCCAGGTCAGAGGTGCTCGGGCATTTTCCGGGCGCCCGGCCGGCGGCGCTCTCCTGGCCCGGGTCGGGGACGCGCAGGTCATCCACCGGTGTGCTTCCGGTTTCTCGGTGAATGCGCCAAGGTTAGGGCAACGAACCACGAGGCAAGGGAGACCAGTGGCCAGTCCCGGCACGATCGATACTCGAGGCAGTGATTTCGCCCGACTAGCCCATCGGATTTCGGACGCCGGTCTCCTTGACAGGCGTCCCTTTTATTACGCCGTGCGGACGAGCATCGTCGCCGTACTCTACGTCGGCGGCTGGGCGCTGTTCGCCTGGCTGGGAGACTCCTGGTGGCAACTGCTCGTCGCGGTGGCCCTGGCCGTGGTCTTCACGCAACTCGGGTTTCTCGCCCACGACCTCGGACACCGGCAGGTCTTCAGGACCCGGCGGCCGAGCGACATCGCGGGCCTGATCATCGGTAACTTCGGCGTCGGACTCGGCTGGGGCTGGTGGACCACCAAGCACAACCGCCACCACGCCAACCCCAACCACGAGGACCACGACCCCGACGTCTCACCCGCCGTGATCGTCTGGTCGGAGGACCAGGTGGCACGCAGCAGTGGCCTGCCCCGATTTATCTCGAAATATCAGGCTTTTTGGTTCTTCCCGCTGCTCACCCTCGAAGCCTGGCACCTCCACATCGCCAGCTTCAAGGCGCTGCTCCAGCCCACGGCCAAGCGGCGCGGCCTGGAGCTGACGCTGCTCGTCACGCACTTCGTCCTCTATTTCGGCCTGGTCTTCGCCGTGTTGCCGTTCGGCAAGGCGCTGCTGTTCCTGGCCGTGCACCAAGGGCTGTTCGGCATCTACCTCGGCTGTTCGTTCGCCCCCAACCACAAGGGCATGCCCATCCTGACGAAGGAGGACGAGCTGGACTTCCTCCGCAAGCAGGTGCTGACCTCGCGCAACGTGCATGGCGGGCTACTCACCGACGTGGCGCTGGGCCAGCTCAACTACCAGATCGAGCACCACCTGTTCCCCAACATGCCCGCCCCGAACCTGCGCAGGGCGCAGCCGATCGTCGAGCGGTACTGCCAGGAGATCGGCGTCGACTATCTGCAGACCGGCCTCGTCACGTCGTACGGCCAGGCGCTGCGGCACCTGCACGAGGTCGGCGCCGCCCTGCGCGAACCCACCCGCGAACCCACCCGCTGACCCACCCGCTCACTCACCTGTTCATTCACCTGTTCATTCACTGGGGGCGCCCCTCAGCGGGCGCCCTTCCCCCGCCCTCCCTTCTCCAGCCGCTGGATCAGCGTGTCGCGGCGGCGTTCGAGGTCGGCGATCAGCTCGACCTGCTCGTCCGCCTGGCTGATCATCGCCGAGATCTCCACCTGGTCGGTCGCGCCCATGTCGCGGATCTGGTCGCGGACGTCCTGGTTCTCGGCGCGCAACCGGGCCAGGTCCTCTTCGACCCGCTGGAGGTCGTCCTTTGTGCTCATTCACCCGCTCTACCCAGATGAGGCCCGGCGATTACCCGGGCATTTACGCGGCCGTACAGAATGGGAGCCATGAGGAGGCCGTCGACCAGCACGACCGCGTCACTCGCGACCGCCGCCGCCGTGCTGGCCGGCACGGTGGGCGTCTACTTCCTCCGCAACCCCTCGGTGAACGCGCTCGACGTCCTCCTGCCGCTGGTCGCGTGCGGGGCGCTGCTGCTGCGGCGGCGCTTCCCCGTGGCGGCGCTGATCGTCGTGGCGGTCTCGACGGCCGCCTACTACCCGTGGGCCAGGCTCGACGGGCCCATAATCGTGCTGCTGTTCGTCGTGCTCTACACCGCCGCCGACCGGGGGCACCTGGCCGCGGCCATCGCCACGGGGGCCGCGTCGCTGTTGGGCATGGGCATCGGCGAGACCGGCGGCACCCGGCACGTGGACGACAGCCTGTTCATGATGATCGCCGGCTGGGTGGTGGCGGCCATCTCGTTCGGCGGCGTCACGCGCAACCGCCGCGCCTACCTCCTGGAGGCCCACCAGCACGCCCTCGACGCCCTGCAGACCAAGGAAGAGGAGGCCAGGCGGCGGGCCAGCGAGGAGCGGCTGCGGATCGCCAGAGAGCTGCACGACGTGCTCGGGCACAACATCTCCATGATCAACGTACAGGCCGCGGCGGCGCTGCACGGGCTCGCGAAACGGCCGGAGGGCGCCGAGGAGGCGCTGCGTACGATCAAGGAGACCAGCAAGGAGACGTTGCGCGAGCTGCGTACCACGCTGGGCGTGCTGCGCCAGGTGGACGAGGACGCGCCGGTCACGCCCGCCGACAGCCTGGCGCGGGTGTCGGCGCTGGTCGAGGCGTCGGGGCTGGACGTGCGTACGGAGTTGTCGGGGCCGCTCGACGCCGTGCCGACCGAGGTGGACCTGGCCGCCGCCCGCATCGTCAGGGAGGCGCTGACGAACGTGTCCCGCCACTCGGGGACCAACACAGCAACCCTCACCATCACCAACAAGTCCGGAAATATCGTCATCCGCGTGGAAGATGATGGGCCGGGCGCCACGTACGACGAGGGCAGCGGCTTCGGCCTGCAGGGCATGCGCGAGCGCGCCACCGCGCTCGGCGGCACCCTGGAGGCCGGCCCGCGCCCCGAGGGCGGCTTCCGCGTCGCCGCCCGCCTGCCGCTGACCCAGCCGACGAACGGGGCTCGATGATCCGCGTACTGCTCGCCGACGACCAGACCCTGGTGCGGGCCGGATTCCGGTCCATACTCAACGACGAGGACGACATCCAGGTCGTCGCCGAGGCCGCCAACGGCGCCCAGGCCGTCACCGGGGCCCGCGAGCACCGGCCCGACGTGGTGCTCATGGACATCCGCATGCCCGAGCTCGACGGCCTGGAGGCCACCCGCCGCATCGCGGGCGACCCCGCGCTCGACGACGTCCGGGTGATCATCCTGACCACCTTCGACCTCGACGACTACGTCTACGGCGCGTTGCGGGCCGGCGCGGGCGGCTTCCTGGTCAAGGACACCGAGCCGGCCGAGCTGATCCACGCGGTCAGGGTCGTGGCCAGGGGCGACGCGCTCATCGCGCCGTCGATCACCCGCCGGCTGATCTCCGAGTTCGCCGGCCGGGTCAAGCGTCCCGACCCCGGCCCCGAGCTGAACGCGCTCACCGAACGCGAGCGCGAGGTCATGACGCTCGTGGCCGGCGGCCTGTCCAACGACGAGATCGCGGCCCGGCTCGTGCTCAGCCCCGCCACGGCGAAGACGCACGTCAGCCGGATCATGACGAAGCTGGGCGTACGCGACAGGGCCCAGCTCGTGGTCATCGCGTACGAGGCCGGGATGATCACCCCCGGCTGGCTTACACCCTGAGCCGTACGCCCCCGCCCGGCCGTGCGACCCGAGATGTAGGGCGAGTCAACGCCGGGGCATGACGCGACGGGCGCAGCCGTACCGGAAGGCTCCCGGCATGGAAACCGTGGACCTCGCCCGCCTGCAGTTCGCGCTCACCGCGGGCGCGCACTTCCTGTTCGTGGCGCTGACGCTCGGGCTGGTGTCGCTGGTGGCCGTCGTCCAGACCCGGGCCACGTTCAGCGGGGACCCCGTCCACCTGCGGATGACCCGGTTCTGGGGTCAGCTCTACATCATCAACTACGCGATGGGCATCGCCACCGGGCTCGTGATGGAGTTCCAGCTCGGGCTGTCGTGGAGCGGGCTGACCGAGTACGCGGGCGACGTGTTCGGCTCGGCGCTGGCGATCGAGACGCTGGTGGCGTTCTTCGTCGAGTCCACGTTCCTGGGGCTGTGGATCTTCGGGTGGAATCGGCTGAACCGGTGGGCGCACCTGGCGCTGATCTGGGTCGTCACGCTCACCGCGTACGCGTCGGCGTTCTGGATCCTCATCGCCAACGGTTTCCTGCAGAACCCGGTGGGCCACGTCGTGGAGGGCGGGCGGATGCGGCTGACCGACTTCGGGGCGATGGTGGCCAACCCGGCGGCGCAGGTGGCGTTCTGGCACGTGCTGGTCGGCTCCATGATCGTCGGCGGCTTCTTCGTGGCCGGGGTGAGCGCGTACCACCTGCGCAGGCGCACGGCCGAGCAGGACTTCTTCCGCAAGTCGCTGCGGATCGGGCTCGGCGTGGCGGCGCCGGCCACGTTCGTGAACGCGGCGTTCGGCGGGATCTCGTTCCAGACCCTGC
Source organism: Nonomuraea antimicrobica (assembly GCF_039536965.1). Classification (NCBI taxonomy): domain Bacteria; kingdom Bacillati; phylum Actinomycetota; class Actinomycetes; order Streptosporangiales; family Streptosporangiaceae; genus Nonomuraea; species Nonomuraea antimicrobica. Next base: position 60,746 of record NZ_BAAAZP010000012.1, read on the forward strand.
AGCCCACGAAGGTCGCGGCCTGGGTGAACACCCCCGACCGGCTGGCCGCCGCGCAGGCCGCGATGGTGACGGCCCACGGCCCCGGCGACTACCTGCCTCCCGTGGCGTGGGTGCACACGAGCGGCCTGGCCATGGTGCTGCTGTGGGTCGTGATGATGATCGTGGCCGGGCTGAGCTGCCTGCTGATGTTCTTCCGGCCGGTGGTACGCGGGTTCAGGCCGTGGCACCGGCTGCTGACGCTGATGATCCCGATCCCGTTCGTGACCATGATGGCCGGTTGGATCTTCCGCGAGATGGGCCGCCAGCCCTGGACCGTGTACGGGCTGCTGCGCACGTCGGAGGCCATGTCACCGGTGTCCGAGGCGCAGATGCGGTTCTCGGTGAGCGCGTTCGCCGGGGTGTTCGCGGTGCTGATCGTGATCAACTACTGGCTGCTGGCCAGGCACGCCCGCCGCGGGCCGGGCGCGGTGGCGCTGGGCGAGCGGCCGGTCGACGCCCCCGTCCCCGTCCCGTCGTTCTAGGGCCTGCAAGGAAGTTGGGAGCCCGCACATGGAGATCTTCGTACTGGCCTTCTTCGCGCTCGGCTATCTCGTGCTGGCCGGCGCCGACATCGGGGTCGGGATGGCGCTGCCGTACCTGGGGCGGTCGGCGGACGAGCGGCGCGAGACGATCGCCGCGATCGCCCCGTTCTTCCTGGGCAACGAGGTGTGGCTGGTGGCCGCGGCCGGCGTGCTGGCGGGGCTCTTCCCCCGGCTGGAGAGCGAGCTGCTGCACGGCAACTACACGCTGGTCGTGACGCTGCTGCTGGCCTGGGTCGCGCGGGACATGGGGCTGTGGCTGCGCGGGCGCGTGCCTGGGGCGCGCTGGCAGGCGTTCTGGGACGGCGCGATCGTGGCAGGGAGCTGGGGGTTGGCGCTGTCCTGGGGCGCGTTGCTGTCCAACGTGCTGCTCGGCATCCAGGGGCCGGTGGCGGTGCTGCCCGCGCTGGTACTGGCCGCGTTGTTCCTCACGCACGGGCTGGCGTTCGCGGCGCTGCGGCTGCGCGGGGCGCTGCGGGAGCGGGCGGCCGTGATGTCGGGCGGGGCCGGGGAGGCCCGTACGTACGCGCTGACCTCGGCCGCGCTGATCACGGTCGGGTTGCTGGCCGGGCTGCGGCTGCCGCTGGTGCCCGGCACGTCGGGGCCGCTGCTGGTGCCGATCGTCCTGACGTTGCTGCCGTTCCTGGTGGCCGCCCAGGCGTGGGTGTGGTGGACGTTCCGCCACCGGGTGGACGGGCCGTCGTACCTGTGATCGGGGTCAGGCGCCGCGGCGCGCGGGGCAGGCCGTCACCGCCTGACGGGCCCGCAGGGCGATCTCCAGCTCGAAGCGGATGTCGGGGTCGGCGAGCTGGTCGCCGTACAGCTCTTCGAGCTGCCGCAGCCGGTAGCGGACGGTCTGCGGGTGCACGTGCAGCCTGGCCGCCACCTCCCCGGCGCCCCGGCCGTGGCGCAGCCAGGCCAGCAGGGTCTCGGCCAGGCGGTCCTGCTGGGTGGGCCGCAGGTGCGCGAGGGGCGCGAGGCGTACCTCGGCCAGCGCGCTGACCAGCTCCTCGTCCTTGAACACCACGAGCGTGGCCATGTGGTCCTCGCAGCGCAGCAGGCCACGGGGCAGCACGCCGCGCCGCGACAGCTCCAGGGCCTCCCCGGCCCACCGCAGCGACGTCGCGGCCGAGGCCGGCGGCACGGCGGGCCCGACGGCCACGCGGCGACCGCGCAACGCGCGTTCCAGCATCTGCGCCTGCCCGGGCCCGGCCGGGTCGGGCACCAGCAGGCACGGTACGGGCCGCTCGGGCCCGGTCAGCACGTCGGACGGCAGGCGGGGCACGCGGCAGGTGCCGTGCTGGTCGTCGAGCGCCACCGCGGCGACCGTCCTGGGCAGCCGCCACCCGGCGGCCTCGGCCAGGTCGGCGATGGCCTCGTCGCCGGCCGGCGGGCGGCTGAGCAGCAGGTCGAGCAGGCGGCCCCGGCGGCGGTCGATCTCGCCCGCGACGTGTGCCCTGGCCTCCTCGAAGCCCTCGGCGGCGGCGTCGGCGAGCTGGTCGAGGTGGAGGAAGATGATCTCGCCCAGGTCGTACAGGCATTGGGGGGACAGGCCGAGCGGACCGGCCAGCTCGGTGAGCCGCCGCCAGCCGACCCGGGCGCCGAGCCGCATCGCGGCCTGCAGCGACTCCAGGCTGCGGCCCTCGGCCGCCTCTCCCCTGCCGATCATGCGGAACGGCTCCGGGTTCCACGGGGCGCCGGGGTGCTCGATGCGGTCGAGGAAGCCCTCGATGGCCTGCTCGACCGCCATCCGCACGACCTTGATGTAGATCTGGTCCGATGGCCGGGAGTATTCGGGGATGCGGGTCTGGATCTCCTCGATCACCTCTTCGGTGACCCGGCCGATGCCCGACCTGAGCGTCTTCACGACGTCCGTGGAAATACGGCTTTCGCTGGTGTCACTCTTGATCGCCATCGTCCCTCCTGCCGCCATTGTGACCCGGGCAACAGGAGAATGTGTAGCAAGTGCTTGTTTTTTATCACTTGTGGAGGAAGGCGCTGAACTCCTGGAGGTCGATCAGGCCGTCACCGTCCTTGTCCAGCTTGAGCACGCCCTCCTGCGCGGCCTCCAGCGTGACGGGCCGGCCGAGCACCTCCATCAGCCGGACGAGCTCGACGGCGGAGATGCGGCCGTCCTTGTCGGCGTCGATCAGGTCGAAGGTGGTCGAGTAGTCGGTCATGGGTCGCCCTTCTGCGAATCCGATCTCGGGTCAGACCTTAGTGGTCACTTGTCGCAACGCGTCGATGAATGCCCTGACTTGTGGGCTCGGATCGCCTTCGCGCCAGGCGATGGCCAGTTCCCCCGGAGGCAGCCCGGTGACCGGCCGGTACGCCAGGCCAGGCCGGTCGTACAGCTCGGCGTTCCCCTCGGCCACGAGCACGACCCCGAGCCCGCCGGTCACGGCCTCGAACACCTCCTCCGGCGTGTTGGCGGTGACCCCGATCACCGGCTCGTCGTCGCGCGCGTCGAGCCCGAGCCAGAAGTCCCGCAGCGGCCCGGCCGCCGGCGGCAGCGCGATGAACGGCTCGTCGCGCAACGCCCCGAACGGGATCTCCGCCCGCCCGGCCAACGGGTGGTCGGCGGGCATGGCCACCCCGCGCCGCTCAGTGGCCAGCACGTACGTCCCCAGCCCCGCCGGCACCGGCAACCAGATGAACGCCACGTCGGAGGACCCGTCGGCCAGCCCGCCGCTCGGGTCGTCCCATCCGACCAGCCGCAACGACACCTCCCACCCCGGCATCGCGGCGCGGAAGCGGCGCAGCGCCTCCTGCTGCAACCCCCGGCCCACGGCCGTCTGCAAGCCGATCACCAGCGTGCCCGCGGGCTCCGCCGCCCGCGCCTGTGCCACTCCGGCGCTCCACCGGCCGAGCAGGTCGCGGGCGACCGGCAACAGCGCCGCCCCCTGCCTGGTCAGCACGACGCCGCTGGGCACGCGTTCGAACAGCCGGAGCCCGAGCTGCCGCTCCAACGCCCTGAGCTGCTTGGACAGGGCGGGCTGGGAGACGAACAGCCGCTCCGCCGCCCGCGTCACGTTCAGCTCGTCCGCCACCGCCACGAAATAGCGCAGATCCCGCAGGTGCACGTCCATAACCACCGGTTATAGCAAAAGGTCTTGGACCGTCGGGCGGGCCCGGCGGCAGGATCGAGCCATGAAGACGCGCACTCTTGGCAGTTTGCAGGTTCCCGCCATCGGTTTCGGCGCCATGGTGCTGTCACCCGGCGTGTACGGCGAGATCGACGACACCCGCGCCGAGGCCGCGCTCAAGTCGGCGCTCGACGCCGGCGGCACCCACGTGGACACCAGCGACGCGTACGGCCCGAACGGCCACAACGAGCGCCTGGTCGGCCGGGCGATCAAGGGCCGCAGGGACGAGGTGGTGGTCGCGACCAAGTTCGGCCTGGCGATCCCCGAGGGCGAGCCGAGCCGCTCGCATCCCGTCGGCTACGCCTTCGGCGAGCTGCGCGTGAACGCCGAGCCCCGCCTGGTGCGCCGCTACGCGGAAGGCAGCCTGCGCAACCTCGGTACCGACGTGATCGACCTCTACTACGCCCACTACCCGGACCCCGGCGTCCCCATCGAGGAGACCGTGGGCGCGCTGGCCGACCTGGTGCGCGACGGGCTGATCAGGCACATCGGCCTGTCCAACGTGACCGCCGCCCAGCTCAGGGCCGCACACGCGGTGCACCCCGTGACGGCCGTCCAGAACGAGTGGTCGATGTGGCGACCCGTGGACGCCGACCTGCTGGCCGCGGCACGTGAGCTGCACGTCGGGATCGTGGCCTGGAGCCCGCTCGGCAACGGCTTCCTGACCGGCACGGTGAGCGCGCTCGGCGAGGACGACTTCCGCCACAACGCACCCCGCTTCTCGGCCGCGAACCTGGCGGGCAACAACGACCGCTACGCCCCCATCAAGGCCCTGGCCGCGCAACTGGGCATCACCCCGGCCCAGCTCGCCCTGGCCTGGCTCCTGCACCAGGACGAGCACGTGGTGACGATCCCCGGCAGCCGTACGCCGTCGCACATCGAGGAGAACCTGGCCGCGGCCGACCTCACCCTCCACTCCGACACGCTGGCCAGGATCGACGAGGCCCTGTCCAGGTTCGAGGTGAGCGGCGGCACCCTGCTCTGAGCCCACTCGCGCCCACAGAGCACCTTCAGGGCACCTTCAGGGCACCCTCAGGGCACCTTCAGAGCGCGTCGGTGAGCCGTCCCCGGACGGCGGTGGCCACCCAGCCCGTGGCGAGCGCGGTGTACACGGCGAGCAGCGCCACGGTCGGCTGGGAGACGAGCACGGAGACGGCGACGGTCAGGGCGAGCAGGACCGCCCAGCCGTACAGGACGGCCCGCCGGCGCGGCGAGCCGGTGTGCGCGGCCTCCTGGACGGGGGTGACCAGCGCCATGACGGCCACGCCCGCGACGCCCACCGCGTCCTGGCCGAGCCCGATGCCCAGCCCGAGCAGCACCGCGCCGGTCGCCACCAGGCCGCAGCAGGCCACGGCCACCCGCGCATCGACGCCCTCGAACAGCAGCCGGGTGGTCCTGGCGCGGGCCAGCCGCAACGTCGTCCACGCCTCGGCGACCCACGCCACCCAGTGCAGCACGGCCATGACGACGAAGACCAGGATGACCGGCGGGATCGCGGGCAGCAGGAAGATCAGCCGCCAGCCGCCGGGGAACCTGCCCCGCAGCCGCGACAGCCACCGATACACCGGGTTGCGCTGCTTGAGCGCCGCCACGAGCAGGTCCCTGGCCCCGCCGAAGCCGGGATCGAGGCGAAGCACCTCGCGGAACGACTCCGCCGCCCGCCGGGGCTCGCCGAACCGCAGCTCCGCCCGGCCGTGGACGAAGTGCGCGAGGGTGCTCTCCGGGTCGAGCCCGACGGCGTGCGCGGCGGCGGCGCGGGCCTCCTCCGCGTCGCCGAGGTTGGTGCAGGCCAGCGAGAGCAGGCTCACCAGGCCGGCGTCCTGCGGATCGATGCTCAGCCCGCGGCGGGCCGCGTCGGCCATCTGCCGCCATTCGCCCAGGAGCATGTGCGTACGGGCCAGCAGGTCCCAGGTGTGGGCGTACTCGGGCTGGAGGGCGAGGGCCGCGCGGATGGCGGTCATGGCGTCGCCAGGGCGGCGGGCGCGGTAGTGGACCTGCGCCGCCGCGTAGTGGGGCAGCCACTGGTCGGGCGCGAGCCGTACGGCCTCGCCGGCCTCCTCGACGGCCTCGGCCACCCGGCGCTGTTCGATCAGCGCGAGGCCCAGGAGGGCGTGCCCGGCCACGTGCTGCGGCTCCTGGGCGAGCAGGCCGCGCAGCTCCCGTTCCGCGTCGGCGGGGCGGCGCATCCCCAGGAGCGTACGCGCCCGCTCGATCGGGTCCGCGACCTTCACCGCGTCCCTCCCCGCCCGGTCGTCGGATCCGGCAGGTCCCTCACCACTTGCCCTTGACCCAAGGCAGCAGTTCGTCCCAGGCACCGGAGTCGTTCGCGTGCATCACGTAGTTGCGGGCGGTGGCCATCCACTCCCGTACCGCCGTGGGCCGTACGCTCTGGGCGGCGGCCAGCAGGTCGGGCGTGGACAGCGGGATGGCGCGGCCCGCGCTGATCGACTGCTGGAGCTTGGCCTCCACCGCCCGGTCCACGACGCCCTTGAGGTCGGCGCCGACGAAGTGCTCGGTCACCCGCGCCACGGCGTCGAAGTCCATCTCGGCCAGCGGCTTGTCACGGCACAGGATGCGCAGGATGGCCGCGCGTGCCGCCTGGTCCGGCGGGGGTACGAGCACCGGCTGGTCGAGGCGGCCGGGGCGGCGGAAGGCGGCGTCCACGTACCAGGGGGCGTTCGTGGCGGCCAGCACCAGGACGCCCTCGTTCGCGCTCTGGTCCACGCCGTCCAGCTCGGCCAGGAACTGGTTGACGAGCTGCCGGGTGTGCGCCTGGCGCATGTCGGAGCGGCGGGCGGCCAGCGCGTCCACCTCGTCGAAGAACAGCACGCACGGACGGTGGCGGCGGGCCAGGTCGAAGGTGGCGTGCAGGTTGCGCTCGCTGGAGCCGATGTACATGTCGAGGATGTCGGACAGCCCCACGTTGACGAACGCCGCGCCCAGCTCTCCGGCGGCGGCCCTGGCCAGGTGCGTCTTCCCGGCTCCCGGCGGCCCGTAGAGCAGGACGCCGCCGCCCGCGCGCTTGCCGAAGGCGGCGAACAGGTCCGGCTGCTGGATGGGGAGGAGCAGCTTGATCCGCAGCGCCTCCTTGACCGCCTCCATGCCCGCCACGTCGGCGAACGTCAGCCCGCCCCGCTCCACCTCGGCACTGGTGTGGGGCGTGGGGGCGGAGGTCGCGTACGTCGCGTGCGCGGTCTGTACGGGCTGCGCGGGCGCGGGCGCCGC
>NZ_BAAAZP010000013.1:0-85768 GCF_039536965.1 Nonomuraea antimicrobica
CCGCGCAGCCGCGCCACCGCCTCGGCGTCGCGCGCGGCCGGGGCGCGCTCGGACGCGGGCCGCCCCAGCGTGGTCACCTGGCCGCCGACGTCGATGTTGTCTTTCACCGCCACGGTCATGCCGTCCAGCGGTCCTGAGCCGGTCGCGTCCGCCACGAACACCTGGGTGAAGGCGTGCAGCGCGCCGTCGAGCCCGGCGATCCGGTCCAGGGCCTGGCGTACCCGCTCGTCGCGCATCAGCGGCCCGCCTCGACGTAGCCGAAGCGGTGCCGCGGCGCCAGCGCCTCGTATCTCGGCCACTCCAGGTCGATGCCGATCGTGCCGGTGAGCAGCGCCTGGAACTCGCCGAGCAGCGACTCGTCCGCGCGTACCTGGGAGGGCCGCTTTCCGCGCGCGGCGCAGAATCCGGCCAGTGCCCCGGCCGCCTCGCCGGTCGTCCATTCGCCCGGATGCACCCGGTAGGCCCCGCTGGTCAGGTGGGTGGCGCCGATGTTCTTGGCCGCGGGCAGCACGTTCTTCAGCCGCACCGGGATCAGGCTGCCCAGGGGGATCTGGAACGGCCAGGTGTCGATGTCGATCGTGTCGCGCCCCGCCGTCGAGGGGTGCACGTCGATCCGGTACGCCGCGATGCCGACACTGTCGGCGAAACGCTCCGCCCCTTCGAGATCGCCCCGCGCCTCGACCCCGATGTGCTGCTCCAGCAGCGTGAACTCGGCCCGGATCCGGCGGCTCTCGCGGATGTAGGGCATCTTGGCCAGCCCGTCGGGTGTGCCCGTCAGGTCGCCGCGGGGGCGCAGCTCCGGGTAGCCCACGCCGCCGTCCGGGCGGGGCGCCTCGGTCTGCATCCAGTACAGGAAGGACAGCGAGAGCTGGCGGGCCTCGCGCAGGGCCAGCGCGCGCGTCTCGTCGTCCACGCCCAGCAGGGGCAGTCTCCAGTAGTCCATCATCGGCCAGGCCGCCGCGGTCACGTCGGCCCAGCCGGAGCCGAGGTGGCCCGCGTCGAGCACCCGCCTGGCGTGCCAGAGGTCGTAGCGGATCCCGCCGGTGGAGGGGTGCTCGGCGAACAGCGGCCGTTGGCGGGGCCGGTGGGTGACGTGGTCGCTGACCACCCAGCTCAGCAGCGGTCCTGGCCACACGGCCGGCCGGTGCTCCCGCCACGTCTCGTACTGCTCGGGCCGCTCGATGGTGTTGTCGGTGCCCGGGTGCAGGCTGAGCAGCATCGCCCAGGTGATCGCCTGCTGGTCGAAGGGGTCGGCCGGGCCGGGCAGCGCGTGCGGCTCGCCGGTCTCCGCGGCGCTCTCCGCGCCGAAGACGTGCTCGGCCCCGGCGAGTTCCAGCAGGTCGCCGAGGTCGGTGGCGTCCAGGAAGTACGACCCGGTCAGCTCCGTCTCCTCCCCCTGCGGGCCGCGGACGGCCACCGCCCGCACCTCGTCGCCGACGACGGCCGCCTGGGCCACGTGGTGCTCGCGCAGCACGGTGATCAGGCCCCGGCTGAGCCACGGCGCGATCATCTCCTCCAGCACCAGCCGTGCGACCTGGGGCTCGTGGCTGAGCGGGCCGATGTTGCCCGATCCCGGGTTGAGGTGCGCGGCGGCCCGCGCGCGGGCGCTGAGCGGGTAGTTGCGCCGGTAGAAGGCGCGTACCCGGTCGCGGAACTCCCGGTAGGAGCGGGTGCACCCGATCGACTCGATCCAGGGATGCTCGTCGGGGGGAATGCACTGGCTGGACACCTGGCCGCCGAGCCAGTCGCATTCGCTCACCAGCACGCTGCGCAGGCCGAGCCGGGCCGCGGCCAGGGCGGCGGCGATCCCGCCGAGGCCGCCGCCGATGACGACCAGGTCGAAGTGCCGGGCTCGGGTCACGGGGACGCTCCTTCTGAGCTGTTGCAGGTGGGTTGTTCCTTGAGGAAGGCGCGCAGCGCCGCGAGCACCCGTCCGGGCTGCTCCTCGGGCAGGAAGTGCTTGCAGTCGGGGATGGCCGCCGTGGTGACGCGCTCGGCGTACCGGGACCAGATCCCGGCGACGTCGGCGCCTCCCAGGCCGCCCTGCTCCCCCCACAGCACGAGGAGCGGCTGGGTGAGACGGCGCCTCGCCTGGAAGTCCGCCTCGTCGGCGGCCAGATCCTCGTGGAAGCCGGCGCGGTAGTCCTCCAGCGAGGCGCGCAGGACCCGCGGGTCGCTGAACGCCGCGACGTACTCGGCCACGGCCTCCTCCTCGATGGGGTGCAGCGCCTGCCGCTCGAAGAAGAACCTCAGGTACGCCTCGACATCGCCGCCGATCAGCAGCTCCGGCAGATCGGGCTGGAGGTGGAAGAACCAGTGCCACAGGAACCCGGCCGAGTCCTTGTCGACCGAGCGCATGACCTCCCGCGTGGGCAGGACGTCCAGCAGGGCGAGCCGGCCGATCTCGTCCGGCCGGTCGAGGGCCCAGCGGTGCGCCACTCGCGCGCCCCGGTCGTGCCCCACCACGTCGGCGCGGTCGAAGCCGAGCTCGGCGAGCAGGCGCGACAGGTCGGCGGCGGCGGCGCGCTTGTCACGGCCGGGGCCCCGCGCCTCGGAGCGGCCGTATCCGCGCAGGTCGGGGGCGACGACGGTGTAGCGTTCCGCCAGCGGTTCCATCAGGTGCCGCCAGCAGTGGCCGGTCTGGGGCCAGCCGTGCAGGAGCACCAGCAGCCGGTCGCCGGAGCCGCAGCGGCGGTAGTGGGTGGGGCCGCAGAAGTGGGAGGTGACGGTCACGGATGTCCTCTCCGGACCCGTCGCCTACCCGTCAGGCGAGGCCGTTCTCCTGGCCGCGCGAACTGGGACGCAGGTCCGCTTCGATCTGTTCCGCCGCCCGCCTGGTCGCGGGCAGCAGGTCGCGCATGGTCTCGACGCTGCCGCGGCCCGACGGCATCGACAGGTTGAGCGCGGCCACCACCCGGCCGGAGGCGTCGTGGATCGGCACCGCGACCGAGCACGAGCCGTCGTCGATCTCGCGGTCGATGATCGCCCAGCCCTGGGCATGGACCTCCTCGACGATCTCGCGCAGCTCGCCGGGGTCGGTGACGGTGCGGTCGGTGATCGGCTCGGGCTGCACCGAGGAGAAGTAATCGTCGAGCCATTCGCGTGGCTGCCCGGCCAGGAGCACCCGTCCCATCGAGGTCGGGTAGGCCGGGAACCGGCTCCCGACCAGGATCGGGATGGCCATGAGGCGCTTGGTGGGCACGCGGGCCACGAACACCACCTCGCGGCCGTCGAGCACGCCGAGCGAGCAGGTCTCGTGGACCTCCCCGACCAGCCGTTCCATGTGCGGCAGCGCCATGTCGGGCAGGCTCAGGCTGGACAGGTAGGCGTAGCCGAGCTCCAGCACGCGTGGCCGCAGTGAGAACAGGCGGCCGTCGGTCATCATGTAGCCGAGGTCGACCAGCGTGAGCAGGAAGCGGCGCGTCGCCGCACGGTCCAGCCCGGTGATCTTGGCGACCTCGGTGGAGGTGAGCTTGGGCCTGGTGTGGTCGAAGGCGCTGATCACGGCGAGACCGCGTTCGAGCGACTGCACGAAGTAGGGCGGGCGTCCCGCCGGCTCGCTCTCGCCGCCCTGGTCGGCCTTGCCCGCGCGGGTCCCCACCACCGCTGTTCTGCCCCCTGTCCGGTGTCCGATGAGCTGGTCCCGCGTGCGTCCCCTCCGTGGGGAGTGCCGCGGCGCCCTTAGGATACGCCGCGCGGCGGGAGGCCGGTTCAGCCATGGGGGGCGGCTTCGCGGATCGCGCGGGCCAGCAGCGCGGCCAGTTCGTCCGGGCGGGTGAGCGTCGGTGAGTGGCCGGAGTCGATCTCGTAGCGCCGTCCCGCGCGCTCGGCCATCGCGCGTTGCGCCGTGGGGGAGATCGCCCGATCCTTCGCGGTCACGATGTACGCGGAAGGCGCCTCGGTCCACGCCGCGCGGGTGACGGGAGAGCCGACGGTGGCGACGTGCTCGGGGGTCAGCCGGGCGATCGCCGCCTCGGCCGGCTCCGCCGGGCAGTCGTCGTAGAACAGGTGGCGCGCCGCGACGGGGGAGACGTGCAGGTAGTCGCCCTCGCGGTGCGGGCCGAGCGCGGGATCGTCAGGGGGCGGCGTCGCCGCGTTGGCATCGACGCACGACTCCCCGGGGCGGAGCAGGAACGCCGCCAGGTAGATCAGCACGACCGCGTCCGCCGGCGCGGCCTCGGTGAGGACGGCTCCGCCGTAGGAGTGGCCGCACAGTGCCACGGGGCCGGGCAGCCGGGCCACCTCCTCCCGCAGGTACGCGGCGTGTCCCGCCAGGTCGTGCCCGCCGGGGGCGCGGCCGACGCCGGGCAGATCCACCACGTGGGCCGGGACTCCGTGGGCGGCGAGCGCGGGAAGGACGGGGTCCCATGACCAGCCGCCGTGCCACGCCCCGTGCACCAGCACCAGCGTTGGCGGCGATCCGCCGTCGCCGGCCGTTGTGGGTGTCTCCGCCATGCGAACTCCCCTCGTCTAGGTATCCGGGCGCGCTCTCTGGGAGCCGCCGAGCTGGGACGTTACCATAGTGCACACTTGTGCGCTATGCGCGCAACTATGCCCAGGGGATTGCGTGGCACTGCACCTGGTGATTACCATGCGCACAAGCGTGCGCATCGTGCACATCACATAGAGGCGAATTCATCGCCCGCACTCGGCAGGCCGCTGTCGGTCGCCCACCCTTTGCCGTCCTTCTGCCCACCCGTCGCCCGGGGCCGGTCGCACCGACCATCCGGGGCTCCCGTGACACCCCCACACCTGGAGACGACCCTGTGAACCTCGAACCCGACATCGCCGCGCCGGTGACCGCGAAGGCCCCGGCGTGACCGCCTTCCTCGTACGCAGGCTGCTGCTCGCCGTGCCGACCGTGTTCGGCGTGTGCCTGGTCGTCTTCGTCACCACCAAGCTCGTCCCCGGCGACCCCCTGGCCAGCCTGCTCGGCCCGCTCGCCACTCCGGCCGCGCGAGCCGAACTGAGCGCCAGGCTCGGCCTGGACGAGCCGCTTCCCGTGCAGTTCGGCACCTGGCTGTGGAACGTCGCCCAAGGGCAGCTCGGCACCTCCATCCAGCTCCAGCGCGACGTGCTCGACCTGGTGTGGGGCGCCTTCGGCAACACCGCGCTGCTCGCCGCCGCCGGGGCCCTGATCGCGTTCGGGGGTGGGCTGGCCCTCGGTGTGACCGGCGCGTTCGCGTCCCGGCGCCCGCCGCGCTGGCTGGCCTCCGGGCTGTCCTTCCTCGCGATGTCGGTGCCGCAGTACTCGATCGCGCTGCTGCTCGTCGTCCTGCTGGCCGTCGAGTACCCCGTCCTTCCCGCGGGCGGCATGCGCGACCCCATCGCCGGGGGAGGGGCGGGCGACGTGCTGCGGCACCTGATCCTCCCGGCCGCCGCCGTGGCGATGATCCCGATGGGGGTGATCGCCCGCATGCTGTCCGCCGTGCTCGCCGACGTGCTGGCCGGCGAGCACATCGACGCCATGCGGGCCCGCGGGCTCGGCCGCGTCTCCATCGCCCTGCACGCGCTGCACAACGCGCTGCCGTCGCTGCTCACCATCGCCGGCCTGCAGATCGCCTATCTGCTGGGCGGGGTCGTCTTCGTGGAGACGATCTTCTCCTGGCCGGGCCTGGGCCAGGCGCTCTACAACGCCATCGCCGCCAGGGACCTGCCGCTCATCCAGGGCGGGGTGCTGGTCATCGCGGTCTCGTTCGTCCTGATCAATCTCGTGGTCGACGGCGCGCACGCCCTCATCGACCCCCGCGTACGGAGGTAGCCCATGGCGGCACGGCCCGAACCCCCACCCTCCACGGAGCGACCGCGAGGCCGTCCGCGGCGACGGCCGCCCGCGGCGCTGACCGCCGGCGCGCTGGCCGTCCTCGCCCTCGCACTGACCGCGGCTCTCGCTCCGCTGCTGCCGCTGCCCGACCCCGCGCTGGGCGACCTGGCCAACCGGCTGCTGCCCCCGGGAAGTCCCGGCCATCCGTTCGGCACCGACGGGCAGGGCCGCGACGTGCTCAGCAGGCTGGTGTGGGGCACGCAGGCATCGCTGCTCGCGGGCGTCGTCCCGGTGGCCGTCGCCAGCGTGCTCGGCACCCTGCTCGGCGTCGTCGCGGGACTGGGCGCGCGAGCCGTGGAGAACGCGGTGATGCGCGTGCTGGACGTGCTCTTCGCCTTCCCCTCGGTGCTGCTGGCCATCGCCATCGCCGCCTCGCTGGGCGCCGGACTGGTCAGCATGATGGCCGCCCTGGCGGTCATCCTCGTGCCGGCGGTCGCCCGGGTCGTCGTCACCGAGGTCGCCCGGCTACGCGAGCTGGACTTCATGCAGGCCGCGCGCGCCGGCGGCGCCGGATGGCCGTTCATCGCCCGCTGGCACGTGCTGCCGAACATCATGCCCGCGGTCAGCGTCTACTGCTCGGCGCTCGTCGGGCTGTGCGTCGTGCTCGGCGCGGGACTGTCCTTCCTCGGGCTCGGAGTGGCGCCGCCCCACGCCGAATGGGGGGCCATGGTGGACGACCTGCGCCAGTACGTGTTCACCGCGCCGCTGCTCGCCCTGCTCCCGGCCGCGGCGATCTTCCTCGCCTCGGTTTCGTTCAACGTGCTCGGCGAGGGACTGCGCCGGCACTTCGACGTGAAGTCGAGGTACACCACGTGAGCCCGCTGCTGGAGATAGAGGACCTCACCGTCGCCTTCACGGCGGGCGAGCGCACGGCGCACGCGGTGCGCGGCGTCACCTTGTCCGCCGACACCGGCCGTACCACCGTGGTGCTGGGCGAGTCGGGCAGCGGCAAGTCCGTCACCGCCCGCGCGGTGCTCGGACTGCTCGGTCGCAACGCCCGGGTCGGCGGCGACGTGCGGCTCGGCGGCGAATCGCTGCTCGGCCTGGACGAGCGCGCCATGTCGGCCCGGCGCGGGCGCGACATCGGGCTCGTCCCCCAGGACCCCGGCGGCTCGCTCGACCCGCTGCGCAGGGTCGGCGGGCAGATCGCCGAGGTGCTGCGTGCGCATCGGGTGCGGAACTCCCGGGCCGCCAGGCGGGAGCTGGCCCTGGAACTGCTCAGCCAGGCGGGCGTGCCGGAGCCGGGACGCGTCGCCCGCTCCTATCCGCACGAGTTGTCCGGCGGGCTGCGGCAGCGGGTCGCGATCGCCGCCGCCGTGGCGTGCGGCCCCCGGCTCCTGATCGCCGACGAGCCCACCACCGCGCTGGACATGACCGTGCAGGCCCAGATCCTGGCCCTGTTCCAGCGGCTCCAGCGCGAGCTGGGCATGGCGCTGCTGCTGGTGACCCACGACGTGGGCGTGGCCAGGCTCATGGCGTCCACCGTGGTGGTCATGTACGCCGGGCGGGTGGTGGAGGAGGGGCCCGCCGCGCGCGTGCTGGACCGGCCCGCCCACCCGTACACCGCCGCGCTGCTCGCCGCCCAGCCGCGTCCCGGCATCCCGCGCGGCGAACTGGCCGGGCTTCCCGGCCTGCCGCCCTCCGCCACCGCGGAGATCGAGGGCCGCTGCGCCCTGGTGCCCCGCTGCCCGTACGCCGTCGCCGCCTGCTCGGCCGAGCCGCCTCTGCTCGCGCCGGTGGCCGCGGGCGGCTCCGCGGCCTGCCCTGTGCCCTGGCCAGACCCGGTCGCCGCGCCCGGTGCCGGGGCGAGGACGAGATGACCGAGAAAGGGAGGATCGAGATGACGACACCTCCGCGACCGACACCTCCGCTGCCTTCGCAACCGCCGTCGTCCGCGCTGTTGTCGGCCACCGGCCTGTGCAAGCGCTACCCCAACGGCGTCGCCGCCGTGGACGACGTCAGCCTGTACCTGCGCAAAGGTGAGATCCTCGGCCTGGTCGGGGAGTCCGGCAGCGGCAAGTCCACCACCGCCAAGATGATCCTGCGCCTGCTGCGTCCCGACGCGGGGCAGGTGATCTTCGCCGGGCGCGACCTGGCCACGGTCAGGGGCGCGGAGCTGCGCGCGCTGCGGGCCAGGCTTCAGCTCGTCCCGCAGTCTCCCCAGACCTCGCTGAACCCGCGGCTGACCATCGGCCAGGCGATCGCGTTCAACCTCCGCGCGCACGGCTGCCCCCGTGCGGCCGTCCCCGCGCGGGTCGCCGCCCTGCTCGACCGCGTTGGCGTGCCGCCGGGCGACGCCGGCCGTTACCCCCACGAGATGTCCGGCGGTCAGGTGCAGCGGGTGGCGCTGGCCCGTGCCCTCTCCACCGACCCCGAGCTGATCGTCTGCGACGAGGCCGTCTCGGCCCTGGACAAGAGCATCCAGGCCCAGGTGCTCAACCTGCTGGCAGCGCTCCAGCGCGACACCGGTGTCGCCGTCCTGTTCATCTCCCATGACCTCGCGGTCGTCGAGCACATCGCCGACCGCGTGGCCGTGATGCGCCACGGGCGGGTGGTCGAGGAGGGGGACGTCCACCAGGTGTGGACCGCCCCGCACGACCCCTACACCCGTGAGCTGCTGTCCTCCATTCCTCCGCTCGGCTGACCGCGACCCACCCCCAGGAGACACCGTGTCGCCCAACCACCCGTCCTTCACCCGCCTCTTCCCCACCCGCTCCCTGCTCGCGGTGGCGTTCGGCGCCGTACTGGCCACGGCGGCCTGCGGTTCCGGAGCCCCCGCCGCCGCGCCCGGCTCCTCCGGCGGCACCCTCGTCATCGGCATGACCGCCGCCGACATCCCCGGCACCGACACGGTGCTGTCGTTCACCCAGGGCTTCGAGGGCGAGAGGTTCGTCAACTTCCAGCTCTACGACGGCCTCACCCGCTACGACCTGAGGCAGTCGGCCAAGACGCCCGAGGTCGTGCCCGGCCTGGCCACCTCGTGGGAGACCAGCGAGGACAGCCTGACCTGGACCTTCCACCTGAGGCAGGGCGTGAAGTTCGCCGACGGCACCCCGTTCGACGCCGACGCCGTCGTGTTCGCCTTCGACCGGCTGCTGAACAAGGAGAGCCCCTTCTACTACCCGGCCGCCGCCGGCGCCGCGGACCTGTGGACCGGGCAGATCAAGTCGTACGAGAAGGTGGACGACGCCACGGTCCGCATCACCACGGCGCAGCCCAGCGGTCACCTGCTCACCGATCTGACCTTCCTCACCTTCCCCAGCCCGACGGCGGTCAAGAAGCACGGCAACCAGGGCTTCGCCCAGAACCCGGTCGGCACCGGCCCGTTCGTGTTCGAATCGCTCCAGCCGGGCCAGCAACTCGTGCTCCGCCCGAACAAGGACTACTGGGGCGGCCCGCCCAAGCTGGACAAACTGGTGCTGCGCCCGATGCCGGACGCCTCCGCCCGCACGGCCGCGCTGCGCTCGGGTGAGGTCAACTGGATCGAGTACCCCAACCCGGACGACATCCCGTCGCTGGAGCAGTCGGGCTACTCCCTGCACACCGGCGAGTACGACCATCTCTGGTACTGCACGTTCGACCAGGCCAAGACGCCCTGGAACGACGTCCGGGTACGTCAGGCGGCGAACTACGCCATCGACCGCGAGGCGATCGCGCGCGACCTGCTCAAGGGCACCGCCACGCCCGCGTACCAGCACGCCCCCGCCTCGACGGAGGCGTACGACCAGGCCAACGACCTGTACTCCCACGACCCGGCGAAGGCCCGGGCGCTGCTCGCCGAGGCCGGCGTCGGCGGCGGGTTCACCACCACGCTCGCGGTGCCGACCGGCGGCTCGGGCAACCTGATCCCCGTGCCCATCGCCACCGCCATCCAGTCCCAGCTCGCCAAGGTCGGTATCACCGTGAACATCCAGAAGGTGGAGTGGTCGACGTTGCTCGCGGACCTGAACGCGGGCAAGCCCGCCGCCGGAGCCGACATGCAGTGCGCCTCCACCGTCACCTACCAGGCCGAGTCGCTGGTCCGGGCCTACTGGGCCAAGGGCACGCCCGTCTACACCGGCAACTGGTACTCGAAGGAGGTGGACGCCCTCACCGCCGAGGCCGAGCGCACCCTCGACCCGGCCAAGCGCGCGACGCTGTTCCACCAGGCGGAGAAGGTCGTCAGCGAGGAGGCCCCTTACCTCTTCGTCCTCAGCGACCGCAACCCGAGGATGCTCGCCGCGGGCGTCAGCGGGCTGATCCAGCCCAAGTCCTGGTTCGTGGACCTCACCACCGTCAACGTCGCCAACCGATAGGGGTGATCCGGCCATGAGCCTCGAAACCGTACGCTGGGCGGTCAACCTGCCCCTGCCCGGCCTGTCCCTGCGCGAGCACCGCCGAATCGTGACGGCCCTGCCCGATCTGGGTTACCGCGACGTGTGGACCGGGGAGGGCGGCGGCCTGGACGCGTTCACCCCGCTGGCCGCCGCCGCGGCCTGGCAGCCGCGGCTGGGTCTGGGGACCGGGGTGGTCCCGGTCCTCACCCGGGGACCCGGCGTCCTGGCCCAGACCGCCGTGGCGCTCGCCGATCTGGCCGGTGCCGACGGGGTCGGCGGGGAAGGGCGGGTCATGCTGGGCATCGGCACCTCGGTCCCCACGCACGTGTCGGCGCTCAACGGGGTGCCGTTCGACCGGCCGGTCGCCCGCCTGCGGGATACGCTGCGGTTCCTGACCCGTGCGCTGCGCGGCGAACCTGTCGACACCGAGTACGAGACCTTCGCCGTACGCGGTTTCCAGATCCCTGCCACCGGCGTCAAGGTCGTGCTCGGCGCGCTGCGGCCACGCATGGTGCGCCTGGCGCTGGAGGAGGGCGACGGTTTCGTCACCAACCTCCTGACCGCCGCGGACCTGTCGCGGGTCCTGGCCGAGGCCGGGCCGGTCCAGGAGGGCAAGGAGGTCGTGGCGAAGGTCTTCGTCTGTCCCACCCGCGATCTCGCCTACGCTCGCCGAGCCGGGCGGGCCTTCCTGGGCTGGATCCTGAACCAGCCTCCCTACCGGGCCTTCCACGACTGGCTCGGCCGCGGTGATGTGCTGGCGCGGTCGCGGGAGCTGTTCGACGCCGGTGACAGGCGGGCGGCAGGCCTGGCGTTGCCGGACGACCTGGTCGACGCCCTGTGGTTGAGCGGTCCCGCGCCGGAGCTGCGCGAGAGGATCGCGGAGTTCGCGCGGGAGGGGGTGACCTCCGTCCTGATCTACGTGGCCCCCACGCCGGAGCTGCTGTCCGGCCGCGACTCTCTCGCCTCGGTGCTGTCCGAGCTGCGGCCGGCCCCGCGTACGAGCCTCACCTGACGACGGTCGGCCCAAGCGGATCCGACCTTCGACGATGGCCACCGCTGCCGCCAGCACGGACGAAGCCATGGCCGGCGGCAGCGGGACAAGATCAGGCACCGACGAACGGAACACCCGGAAGGCGGTCCGGCTGCGACACCTCGCAGAACACGGCCGGCGGGAAGACGAGACCTAAAGCACAGCGCCCCGCCAGAGCGACGTACCGCAGAGGATCAGTGGGCGAGTGCTGTCGTTCACGGGCCGCAGATGGTGTAACCCCCGACGATGCGGCACCTGTGGCCGTACGGCGTGGTCCGGCAGGTGTCGGCGCTGGCAGTGGCGGAGGGCAGAAGTTTGCCGAGCAGGCGGTCGCCCAGCTTGTTGAGGGAGCGGATCATTGGGGGTCCGCCGATGGTGAAGCCTGGCGGGTGCGACGCCAGGGTTCCGGTCGAGCGCGATGGTTGTGGTACGGGTCCGGACCTGCCAATGCCATGACCGTAACAGGAGACGATCAAGGACGAAAGGCCCAAAATCCTTGGTCAATGCCCGGGAGCGGTCGTGAGCAGGTCCGGCGAAAGATCTGCGACCCGGGCGTTGCCGCTGGTGGCCATCGTGATGTCCAGGTCGGCCAGCAGGCAGCGGATGACGTGCCGTACCCCTGCCTGCCCGGCGAGCCCCAGCCCGTAGGCGTACGGCCGGGCCAGCAGCACGGCCCTGGCCCCCAGCGCCATCGCTTTGATCACGTCAGAGCCGGAGCGGATGCCGCTGTCGTACAGGACGGTGAGCCGGTCGCCCACGGCCTTCGCCACGGCGGGCAGCGCGTCGAGCGCCCCGGCCGCGCCGTCGACCTGGCGGCCACCGTGGTTGGAGACGACGACGCCGTCCATGCCGGCGTCGACCGCACGGCGCGCGTCGTCGGGGTGCTGGATGCCCTTGAGCACGATGGGACCCTCCCAGCGCTCGCGGAGGAAAGGCAGGTCGTCCCAGGTGAGCGACGGGTTGCCGAAGAGGCGCGACCAGATCCCGATCGCGCGGTCCCGGTTGGTCTCGTCGATCGGATCCCCGACGATCTTCTGGAACACCGGGTCGGTGAAGAAGTTGGCGACCCCGGCACCGCCCAGGAACGGCAGGTACGCCTGGTCCAGGTCGCGCGGTCGCCAGCCGAGCGTGTGGGTGTCCAAGGTGACGACCAGCGTCTCGTAGCCGCTGTCGTGCGCGCGCTGGACGAAGCTCGCCGCGAGATCGCGGTCATCGGGCCAGTAGAGCTGGAACCACCGGTGGCCCGCGCCGCCGGCCTGCGCGACCTGCTCGATGGAGTGGGACGAGGCCGTGCTGAGGACCATCGGCACCTGCTCGGCCGCCGCGGCACGAGCCACCGCCAGCTCGCCCTCGGGATGCATGATCGTCAGGACGCCGACCGGGGCGAGCAGCAGCGGCGAGCGCAGCCGCCGGCCGAACAGCTCGACGGACAGATCGCGGACGGCCACGTCACGTAGCATCCGCGGCACGATCCGCCATCGCCGGAACGCCTCCAGGTTGGCGCGCGCGGTGGACTCCGTGCCCGCGGATCCGGCCACGTAGCCGAACGCGCGCGGGTCGAGCCGTTCGCGCGCGAGCCCTTCCAGCGCGGTCAGCTCGGTGGGCAGGATCGGTGTCCTGTTGTCGAGCCCGTCGCGGTAGATCTCGTTCTGGTAGTCGGCGAATCCGGTCATGACGCCTACCTCGTACGGTCCGGGGCGAGCCGTTCGGGCACGGGCACACCGAGGTGGTCCAGGAGGGCGGCGACCTTGCGATCGAGTTCGACGCCGACGGCCGCTATCTCGGGATCGCCGAAGGAGGCGAACTGGGCGCTCGGCTGGTCGATGGAGAACCGCGTCACCCCGCGGGCGTCCTCGTAGATCGCGGTGCGCAGGGGCGCGTAGAGCTGGACACCGTGATCGCGGTGGAACATGCGCTGGGCGATGGTGTGGTTGCCCATCAGATACTGCACGCCGCGCCACCGCTCACCGGACGGTCGGGGGAGCGCCGTGCTGTCGAGACTCCAGAAGATCATGAAGTCATGGGGCGCGTTCTCCGCGACGGCCCGCAGGACCGTGGGCCAGTCGGCGCCGGAGTCGCGCAGGCGTTCTTGCCGCGCCAGGTCGATCGGTGGCACCGCCCGCTCGTACTTCTCCCTGAAGACCGCGAACGGCATGCCCGTGTCCACGGTCAGCCGATGTGCCTCGCGTGCCACGTCCTCGACACGCCCGGTCTGGATGGTCGTCATGGCGGTTCCCCCTTGGTCGATTCCCCCTTGGTCAAGCCTCATCTGGCTTTCGAAGTGAAAGCTACTCGCTATCTGCGACGTTACTTCTTATACTTTTCAGATGCAAGCCAGGAGGTGGTCCGCACAGAGGATCGCTTCCGCTTCGCCCGGATGGGCGCGATCGTCGCCCAGGTCCCGGGCTGGAAGGGATGGCCGCTCTCCGATCTGGAGGTGACGCCGTATGACGACGCTCCCGGCGGTTTCGGCGGTCCGGGCCCGGCCGGTGGACGTTCCGATGGCCCGACCCCTGCGTACCGCGTCCGGATCGACCTGCGCGGCGCCGCTTCTCCTGCTCGACGTGGTCACGGAAAGCGGCGTCGTCGGACACTCGTACCTCTTCGCGTACAGCCGGCTGATGTTGCCGGCCATGACCTCGATCGTCCGCGAGCTGGCCCCGGAGCTGGCCGGCAGGTCCGTCTCTCCCGTGTGCTGGATGCACGACATGCGGCGCCGGTTCCGGTTGCTCGGTACGCAGGGACTGCTCGGCATGGTCATCTCGGGGATCGAGATGGCGCTCTGGGACGCTCTCGGCAAGGAACTCGGCCAGCCCGTCGCCCGCCTTCTCGGAGGCGAGGCCGTCGCGCTGCGGGCCTACGACAGCTACGGCCTGCTCGACCTGCCACGGGACGAGGCGGCCATCAGGGAGTCGGTGGCCTCGGGATTCCGGGCCGTCAAGATCAAGATCGGTTATCCGGACGCGGCCCAGGACGTGGCGGTCGTTCGGCGGGTTCGGGAGATCGTGGGCGACGACATCGAACTCATGGTCGACTACACCCAGGCGCTCGACCCGGCGGAGGCGTGCCGGCGGATCGAGCGGCTGTGCGAGTTCGATCTCTACTGGGTGGAGGAGCCCGTCGCCGCCGAGGATCTCGCCGGCCATGCCCTCGTACGGCGGACGACACGGGCGCGAATCCAGACCGGCGAGAACTGGTGGTTCCCCGAGGGCTGCCGGGCGGCGATCTCCGCGTCGGCGAGCGACTTCGCGATGTTCGACCTGATGAAGATCGGCGGGTTCACCGGTTGGATGCTCGCGGCGGGACAGGCGTACGCGGCCTCACTGCCCGTGTCCAGCCATCTCTTCGTCGAGGCGAGCGCGCACGCCATGGCCGTGACGCCCACCGGCGACTGGATGGAGTACCTCGACCTCGCGGGCGCGATCCTCCAGGACCCGTGCCGGCCTGTCGACGGCCGCATCACGCCGACCGGGCCGGGGCTCGGGATCACCTGGAACGAGGAGGCGATCGCACGATACGCGGCATGAGAGCGCCCTGGGGCGATAAGTCGGCCCGAATTCTGCCCTCCTCGGGTAAACTTGCTCGATGCAAGCCAGTGTGTGCTCGAACGGAGGCTGATGTGACAACGGAGCTACGGCCACAGGTGTCCGTTCCCTGTCCGATCGGACGCGCCGTCGGCCTGCTCGGGGAGCGGTGGACACTGCTGATCCTGCGTAACGCCAACCTGGGCACGACCCGCTTCGACTCCTTCCGCGCGGAGCTGGGGATCGCCGACAACATCCTGTCCAACAGGCTGGCGCGGATGGTCGAGGCCGGGCTGCTCGCACGGGTGCCCTACCGCGGCGCCGGGCGTACCCGGTACGAGTACCGGCTCACCACGGCGGGGGCCGAGGTGCTTCCGGTGCTGCATGCCCTGGCCGTCTGGGGTCAGGAGCACACCGAGCCGGCCGAGCCGGCCGCCTCGATGCGGGTGATCCACCAGCGGTGCGGGCAGGTCACGCTTCCGGGCCCGGTGTGTGACCACTGCGGCGAGCCCGTCCGGCGTGAAGAGGAGGCGTGGGTCCGGCCCTGGCTGTCCCCCGAACCCACCGCGCTCGCGAGCGCGTGGAGACCGGCGGCTGACCCGGGCCTCGTCACAACGCCGTAGCGGTCCTGTGCTGGTGCACCCGCAGTTGGAGAGTGGCCAGGTCGAGCAGCGGAGTGTCCACCGACAGAGCCCGGGCGCGCCCCACGAGGTCGCCGAACACGTGCTCGACCTCCGTGGACTGACCGGCGACGACGTCGCGATACGTCGACGACGTGAAATCCGAACCCCGCCGCGTGACCATCTCGGTGATCCAGTCGAGTTCGCCGGCCGGAAGCGGGTGGCCGGCCGCGGCTGACACCGCCGCCGCCTCGGCGAGGATGCCGGGGCCCAGCCTCGCTCCACCTGGGACGCCGACGATCTCCCCGACCGAGCCGCGGGCCAGGCAGGTCAACGCGCCGACGGTGACAATGAAGACCCATTTGTGCCACATGGCGGTGATGATGTCCGCCGTGACGGCGGTCTCGAAGCCAGGGGCGGACAGCAGGCCGCAGACCTCCCGGAGTCGCTGGGACGGCTGGCCGTGCTGCTCTCCGATGGTCAGTTCGGCCATCGGGGCGAGACGGACGACGTCACCGTCCGCGTCGACGGTCGTGGCGACCTTGACCACCCCGCCCAGCACCGACTCCGCGCCGAACCGCGCGTTGAGTGCGTCGAGGTGCGCCATGCCGTTGAGGAAGGGGACGATCGAGGTTCCCCGGCCGACCGCCGGCGCGACGTCCTCGATCGCCTGCGCCAGCCCGGTGGCCTTCACCGACAACAGGACGACGTCATAGGGCTGGGTGATCTCTCCCGCGCCGATCAGTCTCGGTTCGATCAGTGTCCGCTCGCCGAGACCGGTGATCCGCAGCCCTCGCTCACCCAGCGTGGCGGCCCGGTGCGGGCGCACCAGGAAGGTGACGTCCCGACCGGCCGCGGCGAGTCTGCCGCCGAAGAACCCCCCGGTCGCGCCGGCGCCGACGACCAGGATTCTGTTACCCGTGCCCTGACCGGTATCCATCACCGCCTCCTTCCTGCTGGCTTGCACATAGAAAGTCTATCGGGCTGGACATCGAGGACGCCCCCCTCCGTCCGGAACGGGGGGCGCAGCTCGGAGGGGGTCGATCCGGGACTGGCCCGGTCGCCGCTCGGGACGTCGTGCCCACGGTCGCGACCGACTGCGGTCGCGACCGCGGCGAGGAACCCTCGCCGTTTCAAGCCGAAGCCCAGTGGGCGGGCATGTGGTCAAGCGGCGTCGAGGGCTTCGGTGATCTTGCGGGACATGTCCGCCACGGTGGGGCTGGGCGGGCCCTGGTGGGTGCGGGCGGCCGCTTCGACGGCGACGAGGACGGTGCTGCGGAAGTTGCCGGCCTCGGCCGGATCCTGCTGCTTGAGCAGGCTCATGGCCGCCGTCAGGGCGGGCAGCACCTGGTCGGCGATCGCGGCTACCGACTTGCCGTCCAGCTTCATGTCCTTGGGGTAGGTGGCCAGCACGTGCCCGACCGGGCCGGTGGCGGAGCCCAGGGCGATGGAGCCCTCGGTGGCGGCCTTGTGGGGCTTGCCGGCGGCATCGGCGGCGGACATCAGCGTGACGGCGCCGTAGGCGGCGGTGCGCAGGGTGAGCTTGTCCTGGTCGGTGAGGGTGATGGACATGGTGGTGTACTCCTTCGAATGCGGTGGGACGGGCGGGCTCGGGGTGGGTTTAGTGTCAGTCGTCGATGGCCTGGTAGAGGGTGGTCCAGAAGTCGTTCATCAGGTGCGCCGGGCTCGGGACGGAGTAGCCGAGCTGGCAGAGCAGGATGCCGGTGAGCTGGTTGGCCGGGTCGGCGTAGCTGGAGGTGCCGCTGCCGCCGTCCCAGCCGAACTGGCCGATGGGCGCGTAGTCGCCGCGGTAGGTGCGCACCGCCATGCCGAAGCCCCAGCCGCCCTGCTGGCCCTGGCCGAAGGAGATGTGGACGCTGTTGGTGGCCATGGCGTTGCGGGCGGCGTTCTGCTCGGGGGTGAGCCGGTTGGTGGTCATCAGCTCGACCACGGGCCGGGACAGGATCCGCTTGCCCTTGTGGGTGCCGCCGTCGAGCAGCATCTGGAAGTAGGCGTGGTAGTCGTCGGCGGTGGAGACCAGCCCGCCGCCACCGCCCTGGAACGCCGGGGGCCGGCTCCACCGCCCGCCCTTGGCTTCGTCCCATACGAGGAACTCGCCGGTGGCCGGGTCGGGCGCGTACAGGGTGGGCAGCCGGTCGATCTTGTCGGCGGGGACGTGGAAGCCGGTGTCCTTCATGCCGAGGGGCTCGAAGATGCGCTCGTGCAGGAACTCCTCGAACGACTGGCCGGTGACCCGGGCCACCAGCACGCCGACCAGGTCGTTGCTGATCTGGTACTGCCAGCGCTCGCCGGGCTGGTACTGCAGCGGCAGCTCGCCCAGGCGGCGCATCCACTCATCCGGCTCGGGCTGCGGCTCCGGCCCGGAGGGCGTGAGGTTCTGCTCGAAGACGGCGTTCATGACCGGGGTGCCCAGCGACGTCATGTCCATGCCGAGCCCGAAGGTGGAGCTCAGCACGTCCCGTACGGTGATCGGCCGGCGCGCCGGCACGGTGTCGTCGAGCGGGGCGTCGGGCCGCGTCAGCACCTGACGGTTGGCCAGTTCCGGCAGCCACTCGTCCACCACGTCGTCCAGCCGCAGCCGGCACTCGTCCAGCAACACCATCGCCGCCGCCATCGACAGCGGCTTGGACGTGGAGGCCATCCGGAAGATCGTGTCGCGGCGCATCGGCGCGCCACCGTCATGCTGCATGGTGCCGAGCGCCTCGACGTGCGTCTGACCGTTCCGGCTGACCAGGGCGACCAGGCCGGGGATCTTCCCGGACTCGACATGCCGCGCCAGCACCTCACGCAGCCTGCGCAGTCCCGTCGCGGAGAAGCCGCTGTTGCCGTGTCCCATCATGAATCTCCTTGCCTACAGTGTTCGATCTTGTGAAGCCCCGTCCTGGCGTCGGCGCTCATGGGGATCCATGCGCGCCGCGCGAGGCCGGGGGGCTCGGTCCTGGCCCAGTTCGCGACCCGGGGTCGCGATCGCTGAACCGTTCATGGCGTCAACCATCGCCGACCGCGCTGACACCGGACCGTCGCCGCCCTGACGCCGCCGCTGACACGTCCCCGCAGGGCGATGACGTTCGCGGGTACGGCGGCCGGGTGGCTGTCGGCTCAGATGCGGGGGCCGAGGAAGCAGCCGCCGGAGGCGTCGATGGTCTGCCCGGTGACCCGGCGGCCGGCCTCGCCGGCCAGGAAGGCCACGACGTCGGCGATGTCGGTGGGTTGGCCGGCTCGGGGGATGGCGTTGCCGCTGCCGACCATTTGCTGGACTTCGGGGTTGTCGAGCATCCATGGGTTCATGTCGGTGGCGGTCGGGCCGGGGGCCACGGCGTTGACGGTGATGCCCCGTTCGCCGACGGCCTGGGCGAGGGAGCGGCTGAGCGCTTCGATGGCGGCCTTGCTCATCGCGTACGGCTGTTCGGGTGTCGCGATTCTGGTGGCCGCGGTGGACAGGTTGACGATGCGGCCGCCGTCGTTGAGCAGGGGCAGGGCCCGCTGGATGATGAACAGTGGTGCTTTGGTGTTGATCGCGATCAGGCGGTCGAACGCCTGCGGGGTGATCGTCTCGATCGAGTCGGCGGTGATGGCGGCGTTGTTGACCAGGATGTCCAGCCGCGCCTGGCCGGTCCGCGTGAGCAGGCCCGCCTCCAGGCCCGTGAACAGGGTGTCCACGTCCCCTGCCACGCCCAGTTCGGCGCGGATCGGGAAGGCCCGGCCGCCGTCCTGCTCGATCAGGTGCACGGTCTGGCGGGCGGCTGCCTCGTTGCTGCCGTAGTGCACGGCCACGAGCGTCCCGTCGGCCGCCAGGCGCCGCGCGATGGCCCGGCCGATCCCTCGTGAGGCTCCGGTCACCAACGCCGTCTTGCCCAAGAACGATGTCATCCCGTCACTCCAGAGTGTCTGAACCGTCCGGCCACAAGGATCGACGCGAACAACCACCCGAAACAACGACAAAGTACGCAAGGTCGTATTAACCCCCGAGTTAATATCAAGGAGGATCGTGGAGCTTCGCGACATGGAGATCTTCCTGACCCTGGCAGAAGAGCTGCACTTCGGCCGGACCGCCGAACGGCTGCGCGTGAGCCCCGCCCGCATCACCCAGGCCATCAAGAAACAGGAACGCCAGATCGGCGCTCCGCTGTTCGAGCGCACCAACCGCACGGTCCGGCTGACCCCGCTCGGCAGGCAACTCCGCGACGACTTGTGGCCCGTCTACACCGGCCTGCGGGACGGCATGCGCCGGGCCAAGCTCGCCGCCCAGGGCATCACCGCCGTGCTGCGCGTCGGCATGCTTCCCTTCAACGTCCACGACCTGCGCCCCTACTGGGACACCTTCCGCACGAGACATCCCCAGTGGCGGCTGCGGATCCAGCAGGCATCCTTCGTCGATCCGTTCGCCGGACTGCGCCGCGGCGACCTCGACGTCCTGGTCTGCTGGCTGCCGGTCGAGGAACCCGACCTGACGGTGGGCCCGGTCCTGTTCACCGACCCGCGGGTGCTGGCCGTGGCCGCCGACCACGAACTCACCCGGCGCATCGCCATCTCACTGGACACGCTCGCCGACTTCCAGCATGCCGACACCCCGGCGCGGCCGGACTACTGGTTCGACGGCTACATCCCGCCCCATACCCGCTCGGGGCGCCGAATCGAGCGCGGTCCCGTGGTTCGCAACGCCGATGAGGTCCTCACCCTGGCCAGCACCGGGGAACTCGTCAACGTCTTTCCCGCCCACATGCGGCGTTATTGGAATAGGCCCGACATCGCCTACCTGCCCATCAGTGACGTCGACGCCCTGCCGTACGCCCTGGTGTGGCGTACCGAGACCGAGAACGACCTCGTCCGGGCCCTCGCCCGAGTCGCCGCCGACCTCGGCACCCTCGCCGCCTGAGCTGCGGTCATCGCGTCGTGCTCTGGTCGAGGGCGGCCGCGATCAGGTCGCGGCCCTAGCGGCTTACGGCCGTCTTCACCTCTTGCACGAGGGCGGCCGCGTCGGCGACGGTCTCCTCGATCCGCCGCGTCGACTCGCCGAGGTCACCCAGCAGCCGCTGAGCACGTACGGCGAAGTCCGGCGGGGCTATGGAGAGCCGGCCCGCCGAGGCCACCATGCCCTTCTCGTTGATCAGCCACTGGCCCGCGTGCCCGTGCAGCGCCTGACAGACGACACCCACGGCACGGAACAGGCATCCGGCCGCGTAGGCGGGGTCGGTGCCGACCGCCCCGTAGTGCGCCACTTGCACGGCGAAGTCGGCCTCCCACAGCCCTTCGACGAGTGCGGCGCTCAGGGCTGCGGGGTAGGCGCCGGCCCGTTCCCGCAGGTCGGACAGCTCCCCGCTGGGGTCTGCCAGGACCCGGCACATGGCGACCTCCCCGGCGTAGGCGTGGGAGTAGAAGCCCAGCGGATGCCCGGCCTGGACACCGATCTCGTAGCGGCCTTCCTGGCAGTCGTCCCAGATCCGGTGGACGCGGTCGAGGTCGCGATAGATCCAGTCGACTCGCCAGCCGTCGATGGTCAGCCAGCCGCCGCCGTTGACCCACGGCCCCCAGCCGCCCGGCGCGGTCACCTCGGTTCCTTCACCGGCCAACTCCACGGCCAGTGCCCGCAGCGCGGCGACGTCCAGCTCGCCCCGGTAGTAGAGGCCCAGATCGATGTCGGAATCGGGGCGGTGGGTGCCGCGGGCCCGGCTGCCGCCGAGCGCGACCGCGACCACTCCGGGGATCTTCACCAACTGGTTGGCAAGCGCATTCAGCTCCACGTCATCCACCTGAGATATCTGATCGCATTCCGCCCCACACGTCGAATCGTTTTCCGGTGCTCCCGGTCACTGACTCGGGCGCAGACCCAGCCCAGGCTGTGCCGGTGGACCTGCGCCAGCCTGTCGATGTCCAGGACCCGATGGCGTGGACTGCGGTGACCGCTGCTCGCCTCGGCAAATCGGCCGCGTGGGAAGCTTCGGAAGCCGTCGGCGCTTTCTCGCTGGGCAGGGGTTCCAACCTATCCGCCGCTCGCGGGCGTGAGTACCGGTGAGAGGAGATCGCCATTTTGGATAGATATGACGGCTTCCGCGAGTTCGTGCTCGCCCGCCAGGAGGCGCTGGTGCGGAGCGCGTACCTGCTCACGGGAGATGCTCACCTCGCCGAGGACCTGATGCAGAGCGTCCTGCTCAAGGTCGCTGGGCACTGGCCCAGGCTGATCCGGCAAGGCACCCCCGAGGCGTACACGCGCAAGGCACTGATCAACCAGTACATCTCGTGGCAGCGGCGCAAACGGCGGGAGTCGCCCGGCGCCGACCCACCGGAGCGCGGCAACGCCCATGACGACGCCACGGTCGATCGCATCATCCTGCGCACGGCGCTGACCAGGCTCACGCCCCGGCAACGCGCTGTGATCGTCCTGCGTTTCTACGAAGATCTCAGCGAGCGGGAGACCGCGGAGATCCTCGGCTGTTCTGTTGGCACCGTCAAGAGCCAGACCCACCATGCGCTCGGCCGCCTGCGCACGCTCGCGCCCGAGCTGTCCGAGTTGTTCACCGAGACCGAGGAGGTACGCCGATGAACAGGCTGCGCGAGGCGCTGGACGACGTGGCAGTCGATGCTCCGGCCATCGACCTGGCCGACTGGGCGATCGCCGGCAGCAGGCGCAGACGGCGGAATCGGATGGCCGCCGCCGGCGCGGCCGGCGTGACGGGGCTGGCAGTGCTCACCGGCGTCGTGCTGGGCGTCTTTCCCGGCATCGCGCCGTCGACGTCCGACAAGCTCATCGTCGCGGCGGCGACCGGCAAGATCGCCGACCTGCCCAGCCGGGGCGTCGGTCCGCTCAGCCACGCCTACCGGACCTTCTGCCACGCCGGTGCCCCCGCCCTCACCGACTGCAGGAACGGTGGGTGGCGTGTGGTCACCCGAGCCGGCGAGACGTACCACGTGCCACAAGCGCTGGGCAACAAGAGCGGACCGAACTTCTACCCGCTGGCGATCAGCCGCGACGGGCGCCTCATCGCCTACTACAGCCGGACGGCCAGGACGTTCAAGGTACGAGACCTGGCGAGCGGCGCCGAGCAGACCGCGCCCGTCGCCGTCACGGAAGCGGAACTGGGCGGCAACGCGCGCCTGGAGCTGTCCGACGACGGACGGTACCTCGCCTTCACCGGCTATCCATCCAGAAAGGACGACGGCCTGATCATCGACCTGCGAGCGAGGACCACGCTGCCCCTGCCGATGGGGTGGGACCCCAGGAGCATCGACGGCGCCACCGTGACCTTGACCCGGAACGCGCAGTACGGCCAGCAGCCGGGCATCTGGCTGATGCCTCTGACGGGCGGCGGTTCCCCCGTCGCGGTGGGGGAGGCGTACACCCGCTTCAGCGGGCTTGCCCCGGACGGCTCCGGCCTGGCCGCACTGCGGCGGGACCAGAGCCGGAACCCGTACAGCCATGACGGCACGATCACTGTGCTCGATGCCAGGACAGGTCGCGCCGGGAAGGCGGTGACGATGCGCGGCCTGCCGAAGGGCAGTCGTTCGCTCACCCTCGGCGCCTGGCTGAACGCGTCCGAGGTCACGCTCGCCGCCGTCCCGTCGGACCGCCCGGACGAGAACCGTCACATCACCTACGCCGTGAACGTGGAGACCGGCCAGGTGCGGCAGCTCGCCGTCTACCGTCCCCAAAGCGTGGGGCACGACGTCATCCCCGGCGCCCCGGCGGCCGCCTGGTGACGAGCCGCATCCACAGAAGGGGAAGGTGACCTGCGCGGTCAGGTCGCCCCGATCACGGGCCCTTTGCGGCACTCCTTCAATTCGGGGGACCAGCGGTGAGCGTCGACGCTCGGCGGACACGCCGGGCGCATCCCGTTCGCGGATGGCAGGGTTCTCTCATGACCACTGAGAGGCTGCGGCGCAGGCCGTACGAGAAGCAACTGCTCCGCCTGCAGGCGGAGCTGGTGAAACTGCAGGAGTGGGTCAAGACCGAGGGGCAGCGGGTGGTCGTGGTCTTCGAGGGGAGGGACGCCGCGGGCAAGGGAGGCGCGATCAAGCGGGTCGTCGAATACCTCAATCCGCGCGTGGCCAGAATCGTGGCGCTGCCCGTGCCCACCGAGCGGGAACGGACACAGTGGTATTTCCAGCGGTACGTGGAGCACCTGCCGGCCGCGGGACAGATCGTGCTGTTCGACCGGAGCTGGTACAACCGGGCCGGGGTGGAGCGGGTGATGGGGTTCTGCACGCAGGAGGAGTACACCCGTTTCCTGCACCAGTGCCCGATCTTCGAGCGGTTGCTGGTGGAGGACGAGATCCTGTTGCGCAAGTACTGGTTCTCGGTGAGCGACGCCGAGCAGGAGCGGCGGTTCCGGGCGCGGCTGGAGGATCCGATGCGGCAGTGGAAGCTGTCGGAGATGGACCTGGAGTCGATCACGCGGTGGGAGGAGTACTCGCGGGCCAAGGACGAGATGATGATCCACACCCACATTCCCGAGGCGCCGTGGTACGAGGTGGAGAGCGAGGACAAGCGCCGGGCCAGGATCAACATGATCTCCCATCTGCTGTCCACGATCCCGTACCGGGAGGTGCGGCGGGCACCGCTGGAGGTCCCGCCGCGGCCCGCCTCCAGCGGCTACCGGCGGCCGCCCCGGGTGGAGACCCTGGTGCCCGACGTGACCGGACGGCTGTCGTGACCCGCCCCGGCTCAGATGGAGACCTCAGCGGTTGATCGCGGGGAGGGGGCGGTCACCACAAAGTGTCGGCAGACGATCGTTTCCCGACACTTCCTGCCTGGCGAGTGGCTCGCAGGAAGCACCGATGCTTCAATGACCAGTCATGATCGCGAGGAAGCTGATGGTGACGGCCGCTCTGGCGGTCGTGACGGTCCCTCTCCACGCGGGGCTGGCCCAGGCGCGGACGTCGTCCTCCGCCACCTCGGTGATGAGCTGGAATGTCTGCGCGGGCACCAATCCCGGCTGCTTCTTCTACGGCAGGAGCATGCAGGAGGTGGCCGTGCAGGTCGGCTGGTACGCGATCACCCAGCCGATCAAGCCGGATGTGATCTTCCTCCAGGAGTTCTGCGCGGGTGGGACGGCCACACTGGAGAGCCTGCTGGAACAGAAGACCCAGCGCGCCTGGACCACGCGGTCGTCGATCCTCACGTTGAAGGACGGCTCGCCGAAGGTCTGCGCACCTGACCGGCAGGGGCGTCCGCGGGGCGACATAGCCGTCACCGTCGCGGTCGCCGACGATGCGGCCATCTTCCAGGCCCACGGACTGACCTCCCCGCCGTGGTACGCCAGGCGCATGGCGCTCTGCGCCGCGATCCCGGCCAGGAGGCTCAACGTCTGTGGCACCCACCTCAGCGCCGGCCTGTCCTACGACGACAAGAAACCCGACGCGCCCTTCCGGACGAGGCAGGTCCAGGAGCTGCTGGCGGCGGCGGCCAAGCCCGGATACCGTGCCGTCTTCGGCGGAGACCTCAACCTGGCCCCGCCGGACAGCGGGCAGAGCACCGGGACGAAAAGACGCATTCTGGCGCCTGTGTACGCGGCCTACACCGAGTGCGACCAGAACGGCAGCCGCGACGGACGGTGGACCGAGAAGCACGTCCGAGAGGACGGCAGCGTCTCGAAGCGCAAGCTCGACTACCTCTTCGCCCCCAAGGGAAGCGTGACCCGGTGCCTCGTAGCTCAGGGTGCCGCCTCCTCCGACCACAAGCCCATTTACATCAAGGTCAACCTCGGCTGACACGGGCGCCTGAGACAGGTCCCAGGACGAACGACAAGCCCCCGCTGTCGTCTCTGGCCGCCATGCGGCGGCATGGCTCGACGCGCGCGTCGGCGCCGAGGGTCAGGACGCATGCGCGTGGTTCGAGGTCTCCGATCAGGGGTTGATCAGCCGGATCACCGATTTCTGGCCGGAGCCGTACGATCCGCCGTCCGGTCGCGAGCATCTGATGGAGCGCTGGTAAGGCTGTCCCGCTGCGCCTCCCGGTTGGGTCTCCGCGTGAACGCGACCGGCTCTCCGGGATGGCGCGTGACCGTTGGCCTCGTCCCCACCACGTGCGGCTGATGGGGCGCGCGGACGCCGGAAGGTGCAGGTCACCGGTGAGGTCGGTCGGGTCCGAGTCCCTTGGTGATTCGGGTGCGCAGGGAGTGCAGGGCTTGCCGGAGTTCGGCCGGTTCGAGGTCGGTGATGTCGGCGTCGAAGGTGAGGAGCAGTCCCGCCAGTCCTGGCCACGACCATGCGCCGAGTGTGAGTCGGCAGGTGGTTTCGGTGTCGTACTCGACTGTTGATCCGCCGGGGGCGAACCGGGCGACGGTGGAGGCGGGCAGGGCGACGATGGCTGAGCCGCGGCATTCCCACTCGGCGGCGGCGTCTCCGCGGTCGTGCGCGGTCATGACGAAGGCGACGGGATCGCCGTGCGGGATGTCACGCCGGTCGAAGGGGGTGTGCGTGGGCATGTGTGGTGTGATGCGGTCCACGCGCATCGCGCGCCACCGGTCCGCGTCCGGGTCGAAGGCGACCAGGTACCAGCGGGCGGCCCAGACCACGAGGTCGTGCGGTTCCAGCGTGAGCGTGACGGGCTCGCCGTCACCGGTGTAGTCCACGCGAACGAGGTGCCGCCGGTTGATCGCGCTGCCGACGGCGCGGACGATCTCGGCGTCGATCGGTGGCGCGGGGAACTCCCAGTAGTTGCGGGCCGAGGAGACGGTGAACGCTTTTGCGTGCAGGCGGCTGCGCGCGGGCATTGCCTGGTGCAGGGTGGCGAGAGCACGGGCCGCGTTCTCGCGGATGCCGGAGAGGACCGCCGGCACGGTCTGGAGCGCGACGGCCGTGGCGACGGCCTGGTCTTCGTCGAAGACGACCGGCGGCAGGCGGGTGGCGCGACCGAGTCGATATCCGCCGCCTGCTCCGCGGACGGCCTCGATCTCGTACCCGAGGTCCCGGAGCGTATCGATATCGCGGCGCACGGTTCTCACCGACGCCCCGAGTCGAGCGGCGAGTTCCTCGGCGGTCAGGGTCGCGCCGATCCCGAAGATCGACAGCAGCTTGAGCGCCCGCGCGGAGGTGGCAGCCATGATTCCCCAATTCTCTCACCGATAGCGGTCACTCGATGGCAACTACGTCCGCGATGGTGGCCGACATGACCGATTCACCGAGCCTCCGAATGAGCACCCGCACACCTGAGGCGTCCCCGACACTCATCGCCGGCGCCGGCGCGACCACGGCGCTGCTGGTGGTGCTCTTCGGCTCCTTCATGGACCTTCTCGACGCCACGATCGTCACCGTCGCGGCCCCGGCGATAGCCCAGGACCTGGGTGCCGGCGACGCCCAGATCCAGTGGACGATCGCCGCCTACGTCCTCGCCCTGGGCGCGGGCCTGATCACCGGCGGACGGCTCGGCGACCAGTATGGCCGCAAACGGCTGTTCATGATCGGGCTGGCCGGGTTCATGGTCACCTCGGCGCTGTGCGCGCTGGCCGTCGATCCGGGGATGCTCATCGGCATGCGGGCCGGGCAGGGGCTGACCGCCGGGATCATGGTCCCGCAGGTGTTCGGGATCATCCGGGCGTCATTCGCTCCGGGCGAGCGTGCCAAGGCGTTCGGTGCCTACGGAGCGGTCCAGGGCCTCGCCTCCGTCGCCGGCCCGCTGCTGGGCGGGCTGCTCGTCGACGCCAACCTGTTCGACCTGGGCTGGCGTACGATCTTCTGGATCAACGTGCCCGTCTCGATCCTGGCGCTCATCATCGGCGCGAAGGTCCTGCCGGAGTCCCGCTCTGCCTCGACCGCGCGACTCGACCTCCCCGGCGCGCTCCTCGCGGCCACGGGCATCCTTCTCCTGCTGCTGCCGATCATCCAGACCGAGACATGGGGATGGACCTGGGGCAGCGTCGCCCTCCTCGCAGCCGGAATCATCATGCTCGCGATCTTCCTCGCCCACGAGCGCCGCCTCACCGGACGCGGAAACGAACCTGTCTTCGACCCGGCTCTGCTGAGAATCCGCGCCTTCGCGGTCGGCCTGAGCGCTTCGGCGCTCTTCTTCGGCGGCATCGGGTCGTACTTCCTCACCCTCTCCCTCTACCTCCAGAACGGAACCGGCAGAACCGCATGGGAGACCGGCCTGGTGATCCTCCCGTACGCGCTCGGCTCGATCATCACCTCCGGCCTCGGCGTCGCTCTCGCCGCCAAGGCGGGCAGAACGCTCCTGATCATCGGCTCGCTCACCGTCGCGGCAGCTCAGCTCGTCCTGTGGCTCATCGTCAAGGACGGAGACGATCCCGGATACTGGCTCCTCGCCATGGCACTCTTCATCGGCGGCCTCGGGCTGGGTCTCGCCGCTCCCATTCTCGTCAACGTCGTCCTCGCAGGCGTCCCCGGACGCAACGCGGGCGCCGCGGGCGGGGTGCTCTCCACCGTCAACCAGATCGGCGGTGCCGTCGGCATCGCCGTTCTCGGCACGATCTTCTTCACCACCGTCACCGGTTCAGCCACCGGAGCACCGGCGCTGCCCGACTACAGTCACGCGCTCAGCATCGTCCTGATCGTCTCAGCCGCGCTCTACCTGATCACGGCACTCGTGATGCTCGCACTCCCGAAAGCTGAGGGTCCACGGTGATTCCGGAGAGCCGTGTTATGGGCGTAGCCCATGCGGTTGTTCGGGGTGGTGGCCGGTAACCGAGCGCCGAGTGCAGGCGGGCAGGTCGGCGATCGTTCCGGGTGGGGAGGCCGACACCTGCTGCGCGCCGATCGCATCAATGACGAGCCGATGGACATGACGCGGATCGACACCGCGTCACCCCACCCTTAATCGGGCTACCGTCAAAGGACCTCAGAGACTGGGAGAGCCTGTGCGGCCGTTTCGATCGAGTTCGGTCAGTCCGGCCAGAATGCGGTCCAGGCCGAACTGGAAATCCTCGGCGGTGTAGCCGATCGAGCCGGTGTTCGCCTGATCGCCGAAGAGCCGGCAGAACATGGGATACCGATCCGGTGTCATGACCCTCCCGAGAAAGCGGAAGTAGTCGTCCGCGCCGGTCTCGGCGCCGTCGGCGATGATCGGATCCAGGGCGAGACGGGCCTGCTCGCGGACGTAGCCGGCGATCAGGGTGACGGCGCGGAGCCGGTCGTGGGAGGTCAGCGCGGTACGGGACAGCGCTTTGAGCATGTGCTCTCCCCACAGCAGTTCGTTCGGCATGCTCGGCGGGCCGGACGTGGGCACCTGCAGGACCCACGGATGCCGCCGGTGGAGGTCGTAGATCCGCCAGGCGAGGTCGGCAAGGGACTCCTGCCAGCCTCCGGAAACGGGCGCAATGTCGGAGGGCGGCGCGGTGGCGGCGTCGCGCATCACCATCACCAGGTCGTCCTTGGAACGGACATGCCGGTACAACGAGGTCGTCGCGGAGCCGAGGGCGGAGGCGACGCGAGCCAGCGACACCGCGCCGAGCCCTTCGCTGTCGGCGACGTCGATCGCGGCCGTGACGATCCGTTCCAACGTGAGGCCCGGTCGCGGACCGGGCCTGCGCTCGTCGGCCGCCTGGGCGCGGCCGCGGGTCGCGTCACCGGAGGCGCGCCAGGCGAGTTCGACGCCCGCCGGCGTGCGGGTCCTGTGCTGCTCGCCCATCGCGGCCTTCTCTCTGAGTCGCCCGTGCCTCCGGCAAGTCTATTGTGGCGAATCTCATTCGCCACTATGGTGAACGCAATACGCCACTGGAACGGAGTAGGGCATGCGCGCACGGACATCGGCGGCGTCGGTGGGGATGTGGGCCGGCGGCGGCTTCGCCGCCCTGTCGCTGGTCTACCTGGTGGTTCTCACGGTGATGATGGCGCGAGGGTTGCCGTTTCCGCCCCAGGAGCCGTTCACGACCACCTTCCACGCGATCATGATGCTGGCCGTCCTGATCATGGTGCCGCTGTGGTGCGCCGTCCATTTCGCCACACCGCCGGACCGGCAACTGTTCACGCTCATCTCGCTGGCGTTCATCGTCATGCTGGCCGTGGTCGTCTGCGCCAACCGGTTCGTGGCGCTGACGATGGTCAGGCAGAGCCCCGGCCTGGGGCGTACGGCTGGGCTGGAGTGGTTCCAGCCCTATGGTTGGCCGTCGCTGACCTTCGCCTTCGAGGTGCTCGGCTGGGGGGTGTTCTTCGCCCTGGCCTGCCTCTTCCTGGCTCCGGCGTTCCGTGCGCACGGACTCGAACGCGGAATCTCCGCGATCTTCGCGACCATGGGCGTGCTCAGCCTGGGCGGCGCACTCGGGCTCTTCGTCAACTCCACCGGGCTCCTGGGCGCGGTCGCGCCGCTGGCATGGGGGTTGGGCCCCGTCGCGGCCTCCGTCCTGATCGTGGTCTGGCTGCGAGCACCGGCGCGCAGGTAGCGGAGAACGTGGCGGCGATGGGTGATGTCCGGATCTGTGGGCTGGTGGTCCTTGTGAACCTCTCGCCATGGCCGCGAGCATCGACGGTGTGAAAGATCTGGTGGTGGCCGTCTACGACGGATGGTGCTGCTGGACGTGACGTCGCCGCCCGCGCGCGCCGGGTGGTATCGGTGTGCACGGGCGCGCTCCTCCTGGCCGAGGCCGGCCTGTTCGACGGTCGGCGGGCCACCACGCACTGGGCCGCCTGCGCCGACCTGGCGTCCCGGTTCCCGCGCGTCACGGTGGAACCCGACGCCCAGCGCCACCCCGAGGTTCCCTACACCACCTGGGAGGACTTCCTCGCCGCCGGCGGCTGGGACGACTGACAGCGCGTCGCCCGCGCTGTCCGAACCCATGGACCGGCCGGGACGCTCCCGGTCCGCTCGCCGAATCGCGGCACCCCTCGTTTTCGGCACTCGCAACCACGGGTGAGAGCCCTGTGCTACGTTGAATAAACGTTTACTCAACGATGCGGGGATGCGATGGCCAGGACTCGAAGCGAGCAGGCGGTGTGGCGCCGGGAGCAACTGTTGAACGCGGCGCTGACGGTGTTCGCCGACAAGGGCGTGGACGGGGCGACGGTCAAGGACGTGGCGCAGGCGGCCGGCGTCACCCCCGGCCTGCTGTACCGCTACTTCGACAGCAAGGAGGCGATGGTCGAGACGCTCCTGTCGGAGCGAGGCTTCCTGCCCCGGCTACGGGAGTTGCGCGCCGAGCCGAACGACCCCCGGCCGGCCACCGAAGTGCTGACCGAGCTGCTGGAGTCGTTCGACCGGCTACTGGTCGACCACGCCGAGCTGATGGCGTTGTTCTTCAGCGCCGGCCAGGCCCGCGCGCCGCTGGCGGCGCTGGTGAGCGAGGGGCACCGGCTGATCGGCGGCTTCCTGGCCGAGCGGGTCGATGCCGGTGAGCTGCGTGCCCACGACACCGCCACGGCCGCCAGGACCCTGTTCGCCACCGTGGCCGTCAACCGGCGGCTGGGAACCCCCATCGACATCGCGGCCCTGGTCGGGCTGCTGTTTCCGGGAGAAGGATGACAGTGCGTGCACAGTGTTGTGTCGTCGGGGGCGGCCCGGCGGGGATGATGGCCGGGCTGCTGTTGGCCCGCCAGGGCGTGGACGTGATCGTGCTGGAGAAGCACGCGGACTTCCTGCGGGACTTCCGCGGCGACACCGTCCATCCCTCCACCCTGGAGCTGATCGCCGAGCTGGGATGGATCGAGGAGTTTCTCGGCCTCCCGCACACCAAGATGCCCCGCGTGACGGTCAACATGGGCGGCGAGGACGTCACCTTCGCCGATTTCAGCCGGTTGAAGGTGCGCTGCCCATACATCGTGTTCATGCCGCAGTGGGACGTACTGGACTTCTTTGCGGGCAAGGCCGCGGCCTACCCCTCCTTCCGCCTTCTGCGCCGTACCCAGGCGACCGAGCTTCTCACCGAGCGGGGAAGGGTGACCGGCGTCCTCGCCGACACCGAGGACGGGCCCGTGCGGATCCAGGCCGATCTGGTGATCGGGGCGGACGGCCGCCACTCCACCGTACGGGCGCGGGCGGACCTGGCTCCCGTGAACGACTCGCCGCCCATGGACGTGCTGTGGTTCCACCTGCCGCGCCGGGCGGAGGATCGGGTGCCCTTCTTCCAAGGCGGCAAGGGAGCGTTGATCTCGATCGACCGGGGCGACTATTGGCAGATCGCCTACGCGATTCCGGCGGCCGCCTTCGCCGAGCTCAAGGCCGCGGGGCTGCCCGCCTTCCGGGACAGGGTGGCGGAGCTGGCGCCCGCCCTGCGCGACCGCGCCCAGCGGATCGACGGCTGGGAGATGGTGCACCAACTGACCGTCCAGGTGAACCGGCTCACCCAATGGCATCGGCCAGGACTGCTGTGCATCGGCGACGCCGCCCACGCCATGTCCCCCGCGGGCGGCGTCGGCATCAACCTGGCCGTGCAGGACGCGGTCGCCACCGCCAACCTGCTGGGCCCGCTGCTCGCCAGAGGCGGCATCCCGGAGGACGCCGATCTGGCCCGGGTGCAAGCGCGCAGACAACGCGCCGCGCGGGTGACCCAGGCGTTCCAGCTCGGGATCCTGCGGGACCTCTATCCCAAGGACCTGGGCGACGACACGACCCGGCACGTGCCGCCGATCTTCACCGCGTTCCGGACGCTGCCGCCGCTGCGCCACCTCATGGGCCGCTTCATCGGCATGGGCGTCCGCCCGGAGCACATCGCCGATGACCCCTCGGCCGCCAACGCCGCCATGGCGAGCTGAACGGCTGCCGATCACCTCCTGCTCAGAGTAGACGTGTCGGCCATGGACATCTCGCCGCTGATCGAGCAACTCGACCCCGCAGGGCGGCCGTACCCGCTCTCCTGTCCGACCGCCGGGAGCACACCCCGGCGGACTCGAACCGCTTCAGAAGGGGCCGGTAGTCTCGGGGAAATCCTCGTTGGATGTCGCTACAGCACGGAGGCCAGGACGATGCGGTTGGAGCGGGGTTCGAGTCGGCTCTACAGCATGATGCTCATGCTGGCCGCAGTGGTCTTGCTCGCGGATCAGCTCACCAAACTGTGGGCGGTCTCCGCGCTGTCCGAGACCGAACGCGTCGCCGTGATCCCCCCGCTGATCCACTTCCGGCTGCTGTACAACCCCGGCGCCGCGTTCTCCATCGGCACCGGCGCTACCTGGGTGTTCACCCTGGTAGCGGCAGCGGCGGTGGCCGGCATCCTCTACACCGCACGCCGACTGGCCTCCACGGGCTGGGCGCTCGCGCTCGGCGCGCTGCTCGGCGGCGCGGTGTCCCACCTGGGCGACCGGCTCTTCCGTGAGCCCGGCTTCGCCCGCGGGCATGTCGTGGACTTCATCGACTACGGCCCGTTCGTGGGCAACGTCGCCGACATCGCGCTCACCTGCGGGTGCGTCGCGTTGGTGCTGCTCAGCCTGCGTGGCGTGCCGCTCGCCAAGGAGCCGGGCGAAGAGCCCGCCCAGCTCCCATCCAACCCATGAACAGGGGGACGGCTTCGGGTCTCCAGGCTGAGCCCGGGGCGCTCAGCCGTTGAGGTCGGCCGGCTTGGGGCCGCCGTAGACCGGGTTCTGCGGCAGGCGTTCCTTGGTCACCTGCAGCAGCACCACGCCGGCCTGTTCCGATCGGGCCTCCCAGACGATCCAGTCGTCGCCCACCTGGGCGGACTGCTCGCCGGGGTCGACGCGCCAGCCGTTGTTGCCGGGTGCGGGGGTGATGACCTCGAAGTTCGCCTTCAGTCCCCGCTTGCGGACCTCGGTGAGCACCTCGCCCACTGTCTTCTCGTCGGCCCGGTAGCCTTCGAGCATCTCGCCCTCGCGGGTGGCGGGCGCGAGGTTCTGGTACTTCTCTCCCGGCTGGGCGGTCCGTCCCAGGCCGACGGAGCCGTCGCCGGTGTAGTCGCGCCGCACCATCACCGTCATCGCGCATCCGGGCTGTCCGAGCCGGCAGCCGGCGGGGGAGGTGCCGGTGTTGATCCTGGCGTCCTCGTTCGGGTGGTTGACGGGCAGGCGGGGTCCGGCGCTCACCGTGGTGATCTTGCCGACCTGGCTCGGGGACGACGGCACCGTCTCCAGCCGCACGTTCAGGCCCACCGCCGTGAACCCGTCGGTGAACTCGGTGAAGTGGGCCAGCGGGTCCTTGATGACGGCCACGTAGTAGTCGCCCTGGAGCCGGATGTCGATGGCCGAGTTGGCGTAGGAGGTGGCGGTGCCGCTGCCGCCCAGGACGGCGGGGCCGA
Organism: Nonomuraea antimicrobica; assembly: GCF_039536965.1. Taxonomy (NCBI): domain Bacteria; kingdom Bacillati; phylum Actinomycetota; class Actinomycetes; order Streptosporangiales; family Streptosporangiaceae; genus Nonomuraea; species Nonomuraea antimicrobica. The sequence goes on from NZ_BAAAZP010000013.1 coordinate 33,461, forward strand.
TCACGGCCGCCGCGGCGAGCCCTCCGGCGGCTGCCGCGCCGATGAGCACGCGGCGCGTCCGGCTCACCCTGACCACCTTGGCCTCGAACTGCGGCTCCTCGGCGGTGATGGAGGCGAGCAGCGTCCGCGCCCCCGCCCCGGACGCCTGGCCGGCCAGATCCTCGTCGCGGACCCTGGCGATCTGCTGGATTTCGTTCATGCTGACTCCACGACAAGATGAGCGACGAGGACGCCGGTCTCGGCCAGCGCCTTGGACAGGCGTTGACGCGCCCGGTAGAGCCTGATGCGAACGGCGTTGCGCGAGCAGCCCAGCACCTCGGCGATCTCTTCGTGGTCCAGTCCCTCCCAGGCGACCAGCGAGATCAGCTCTCTGTCCCTCTCGGACAGCTCGCGGAACGCGCGCGCGATGGCGCTCAGCTCGACGCTGCCCTCGGGCGAGTGGGCGGACAGGTCGGCGAGGTCGGTGTCGAGCGCGACGTTGGCGTGCCGGTGCCTGGCCAGGCCGCGCCGGTGGTTGGCCAGCACATTCCTGGCCACGCCGTACAGCCAGAGCCTGGCCTCGCCGCCCGGCGGCAGCGCGTCGAAGCGGCGCCAGGCGATCGTGAACGTCTCGGCCACCACGTCCGCCGCGTCCTCGGGGGACTCGCAGCGGCGCAGGGCGTAGCCGAGTATGGACTCGTACGTCTGGCGGTAGACGGCCTCGAACCGGTGCTTCCGGTCGTCATCCACGGGCGGTCCCCATGGTCGGCCTCCTCGGTCTCGGGGTTGGAACACCCCATACATGTCGAGAGGGTCACCGGCATTTCACCCGATTTCACCTTACGAGCAGAACCGCGCTCCCGTAGCCGCTCCATCGGCTTGAGCAGGGACTGATTTCGGCGGCGATGCCGCCGGCGCTTGTCGTCGTTCGCGGTGGACGGCAGCGCGTGCGCAAGCGCCGCCCCGCGGCAGCGGGACGGCGCGAGAGGAGCCGGAATCAGGTGGCGCTTATCGAGGGCGGCCGCCGGTCACGGGTTGTAGCTGGTGGAAGCGACAACCTTGCTCGTGGTGGAGGTCTGGACGCGTGTGTAGTACGTACAGTCCTTGTTCCGCCGGGCGGCGGCGGTGTAGGTCGTGCGGTTGATGTCCTTGGACTTCGAATCGATGGACCCATCGCATCCGCCGACGACGAACGTCATGGTGTGGCCGCTGTTGTACTTCGACGCCGGGGACGAGACCCGCCCCCAGACGTACATGTAGTTGCCGTACTTGCCCTGACGAATCTGGACGGTGCCGCCGCCCGGCAGAGGGGCGCTGGCGACGGTCGTCACGCCCGAGGCTTTCGTGGGCGGGTCGTTGTACCAGGTCGCGGCGTTCGCGGACGGCGCCGCTACCAGGACAATGGCCGCCGCCGTCGCCGCAGTGGCACCCAGACTCGCGGCGCGGCGTGCGATCTTACGCATGTTTGTGATCACTACTTCCTGTCGAGGCCGAATCGGCCGAGGTCAATCGATTCCCGCCAACGGGCCTTGGCCATGCCAAGCGTTCTGTGATCGTCGTCTCACTGGCCCGGGAAGCGCCCGTGGTGCCCGCGATCGACACCGCCGGCCCCGCAGCTTTGGCCGGCGCCGTCTTCCGCAGGATGGTGGCCAGTGGCCTGACGCCCTCTTTGTGGCGGTTGGCTCGCTGTCTGAGGAGTGATCGTAAAGAGGGGCGGTATAGCGGCGGTATGTTCTGACCGGCCACGTAACGCCCGCCATACCGCCGATCGGTGATGCGGGCGGCCTGGTCAACCGGCAGGTCGCGCTGGTGTCCACGATGCCGGGGCCGTTACTCGGATGGGCGGCGGGGGCGCGGGAGTTCGCCAGGGGTGAGAGCTACGTGCTGGAGATCGGGGGCTGCTGGGTGTGGTGGTCCAGCAGGCGGGTGAGCATCCGCACGAACTGGTCGCGTTCGGCGAGGGTCAGCGGGGCGAGCAGTTCGTCGTGGAGGTCGTCCAGGACCTTGTCGAGGCGGCGCAGGTGCCGACGGCCTTGGGCGGTGATCGTGATGATGTTGCGGCGGCGGTCGTCGGGATCAGGCATCCGCTCGACGAGGGCGCGCTCGGCCAGTTCGTTGAGGACTCCGACCATGTCGCTGCGGTAGATGCCGGTGCGTCGGCTCAGCGTCGCCTGGCTGCCCGGACCGTGCTCATGCAACGAGGCCAGCACCGCGTAGTGCCACTTGCGGGCGTTGACCCGGGCCAGTCCCTCGTTCACCAGCCGGTCCGACTGCGCGGAGATCCCTGACAGCAGGCGGCTGGCCCGTCGGCGCAGTCTGTCCGGCGTCGTCGTCTCGCCGTCGTACGGCATGTCCGCGGCTTCGGCTCTGCTGGTCATGACGTGATCCTACCCTCTTGCGTTAGTCCGACTAACGATGTAGATTCGTTCACGCCATAAACGTTAGGAAGATAAACGTTAGGTCTTCGAATGAAAGAGGGCGTCATGTCCACGGATACGCTGATCGCCGACCGGATCGAGATCGCCGACCTGTTCACCCGCTTCGCGCTCCTGCTCGACGAGAAGCGGTGGGAGGATGCGGCCACAGTCTTCGCCGACGACGTGGCGGTGCACTCGCCGCGCGGGGGCGAACTCCGCGGCATCGACAAGGTGGTCGGCTTCATGCGGCAGGGTGAGGTCGAGGGGCAGCACGCCCAGCACGCGACCACTGACCTGCTGGTGGACGTCGAGGGCGACCAGGCGGCCGCCTCGGCGAACTCGCTCGTGTACTACTACCGCGATGGCCAAGCACCCCACTTCACCGGCGGCCTGCGGCTGACCTCCACCGTCGTACGGACCCGGGCGGGCTGGCGATTCAGCGAGGTGCGGATCACGCCCGCCTGGACACGCGACGCCTGAATCCAACCCCTCATCTCACACAGGGAATCCCTCATGCCCACGATCGACGTTCTCGACTCGACGATTCACTACGAAGACCACGGCAGCGGAGCCACCGTCGTCTTCCTGCACGGCAATCCCTCCTCCTCCCACACGTGGCGCAAGGTGCTGCCCCTGGTCGGAGCGGGACGGCTGATCGCCCCCGACCTGATCGGCATGGGCCGCTCGGGCAAACCCGTCAGCGACTACCGCTTCGCCGACCACGCCCGCTACCTCGAGGCGTTCTTCGACGCGCTCGGCCTGGACGAGGTTGTGCTCGTCGGCCACGACTGGGGCGGCTCGCTTGCCTTCGACTGGGCGGCCCGGAACCCCGACCGGGTGCGCGGTCTCGCCTTCTTCGAGACGATCGTGCGTCCGATCGCCTCGAACGAACTCTCCGAACAGGCGCGCGCCCGTGCGGCGAAGCTGCGCACCGCCGAGGGCGAGTCCCTGGTGCTCGATTCGCACTTCCTCATCGACACCGCCTACACCGGGGGTGTGCTGAACCCGCTCGGCGAGGAAGAACTCAACCTCTACCGGGCGCCGTACCCCAGCCGGGAAAGCCGTCGGCCGCTGCTGAACTGGACCCGCTCGCTGCCGATCGACGGCGACCCCGCCGACGTGACCGCCCGGGTCGGCGCTTACGGCACCTGGCTGGCCCGCAGCCAGGACGTCCCCAAACTCCTGCTCACCTTCGACTCCTCACCGACCCTGCTCATCACCCCGGAAGTCGCCGCCTGGTGCAAGGACAACATCGCCGGTCTCCAGATCGAGCACTGCGGTCCAGCCGGTCACCACGCCTCAGAAGACCAGCCGGAAACGATCGCCGCAGCGATCTCCAGGTGGCTGGACCAGCAGAACCTCCGACAGACCGCCCCCGACGGCTCATCGATCTGAGCGGATCGCGTGGGGTGCCGTCCTGGATCACTTCTGTGGCAGAGGCCGCCTCCGGCGCGGTGGTCGTCCCAGGTAGGCGGCGAGCCGGTCGGCGGCGGTCGCGTCCGCCGGTCTCCCAATGTGGGAGAGTCAACTCCATAGCTCCGGTACGTCGGGGGCTTCACGGGTATCGCCGGGTGCCGTGCTGTTACCGTGACGCGGTTGATGCGATGATCTCCCACATGACCGAATCCGATCCGAAGGCCGACCTCCGTCGCTACCTGCAGGCTGCTCGGGAGGCACTGCTGTGGAAGCTGGAGGGGCTGTCGGAGTACGACGTCCGCCGCCCGTTGGTGCCGACCGGCACCAACCTGTTGGGGCTGGTCAAGCACGTGGCCAGCGTTGAGGCGGGATACTTCGGTGAGACGTTCGGGCGGCCGTTCGGCGAGCCGCTGCCGTGGTTCGACGACGACGCCGAACCGAACGCCGACATGTGGGTGACCGCCGAGGAGTCGCGGGAGCAGATCATCGGGCTGTACCACCGTGTCTGGGCGCACTCGGATGCCACGATCGACGCGCTGCCGCTGGACGCGATCGGCCGCGTTCCGTGGTGGGAGGCGGACCGGAGCGAGGTCACCCTGCACCGCATCCTCGTACACATGACCGCGGAGACCCAGCGGCACGCCGGCCATGCCGACATCGTCCGGGAACTCATCGACGGAGCCGCTGGGCTGCGCGACGGCAACGACAACATGCCGCCGGGCGACCAGGGCTGGTGGGAGAGCTACCGCAGCCGACTGGAGAGTGTCGCGCGGAAATTCGCCTGATCCTGAACCCGATCCTGAACCCGATCCTGAGCCGTTCCCGCCGCTGAGCGCCGCCGCCGAGCGTGGCCGGGATCGCCGTCTGAGACGGATCCGTAGCCGGGCGACGAGTTTTGGATGCTTCGCCAGTCCACCTACCGACACCACCCGAACTCGAAGGGATCATCGCGATGGCAAAGGTCATCTCCACTCTGTTCATCTCGGCCGACGGCGTGGCCGAGATCGACCCCGATTGGCACTTCCCGTACTTCGACGAGAACATGGGCCGCGCCGTCAGCGAGGACTACGACACCTCCGACGTGCTGCTCATCGGCCGCGAGACCTACGACAGCTTCGCCGGAGCGTGGCCCGACCGCGAGGCGGCGGGCGGGGACGACGCATCGTTCGCCAAGCAACTCGGTGACGTGCGCAAGGTGGTCGTCTCGCGCCAGCCGTTGGAGTTCTCCTGGCGCAACTCCGAGCTGATCAAGGGCGACCTCCTCGGAGCCGTTGCCACGCTCAAGGCCGATGCCGGCATCAAAGGCATCCTGATCCCCGGCTCGATCTCCGTGGTGCAGCAACTGCTCGCCGCGGGGCTGGTCGATGAGCTGCGCCTGCTCGTGCATCCAGTGGCGGCGCGCAAGGGCCGCAGGCTGTTCGATGACGGCGATGCGCCGTACCACCTGAAGGTGGTGGCGACGGAGGTGTTTCCGACGGGCGTGATCCGCGTGATCTACTCGCCGACCGAGGCACCCACCAAGATCGGCTACGACGAGGTCAAAGACCAGGTGCCCAAGGGGGAGTAGCGGCTTCGCAGCCGTCCGGCGCACCGGCCCGCGTCACCTCACCCGCTCGTACACCGGCGTCATCAGGTCGAGGTCCTCGGCGAGCTGCGGCCGGCCGAGATCCCGATAGGCGCGGGCCCACAACGGCCGCAGTTCGCTGAAGTACGGATACGACGTGTGGAACGTGTCTCTCAGACCCAGCAGGGCGGTCGCCGGATAGCCCGCGTCGAGCAGTTGGGAGGCATCGTCGAGCACCGGCTCCAGCGCCCACGGCTTTCCCCACGGAACGTCCGCGACGACGGCTCCCTCATCTGTGAAGGCGTCGTCCGGGGCCAGCACGCCGATCCCGTCGGCGCTGCTCTCGTGCCGCCATCCCGCCGGCACCTCGAACGGGATCGGCGCGTCCGTCGCGAGCTCGCGATCCGGGTCCGGCCGCAGGCCGACTTCGGCGACGAGCCGGTCGAGGAGCTCACGGTCGTCGCGGCTCGGTGGCCGCTCACGCCATCTCCTGAGAGTGCGCGAGAGCATGAACTCCAGACCCGCTCTGGTGTCCTGGCCGACGACGACGGCTCCGGGTTCGTCCGGGCCGACCAGGACGACCGGGTGATCCGCCCCACCCAGCTCCGGCGCGGGCACCGCCCACCCGATACAGGTCCCGTCGCCCAACGAGCCGAACGGGACGAACTCCGGCGTGGCGAAGAACGGAGGCTCGGGCGGCACGTCGACGAACTCCGAGCCCTCCTGGTCTTCCCAACCCTGGGGTGGCCGGGGGATCGCCCACAGATCGAACATGAAGTCGTAGTGGGTCTGCATCATGCAGGTGTCGTAGTACTCGTCCTGTGTGTTCGCCTGCCACGCGATCTCCACGAGCGCGGCGAACGCGGACGGTGTGGCGAACCGGAACAGGTCGTCGGTCCAGGCCGGAGGCGGGGAATCCGTCATGCCGGTGATCCAATCCGGGAACCCGGCACGCATGCAACCGGTCTCCAGTGCTCGTGCGTCACCGCACGAGACCGGCCTCGGCGGAGTCCTGCACGAATGCTCGCACTCTTTTCGGCGGGCGCGGAGCCGCCCGTCTCATGATCCGGAGGGAACCACGGTGCCCTGGGCGATCGCGCACAGCTTTTCCTGGCCGTCGGCGATGACGTAGATCTCGCACTGACAGACCGCCTGCCGCTTTCCGACGCTCTTCGCGGAGGACCGGCCGACAAGCACGTCGCCGACCGCCGGCTTCAGGTAATTGATCTTGAACTCGGACGTCAGCGCGTTTCCGCCGAGCGCCAGTCCGCCGGCGAAAGTGATGGAATTATCCGCCACATAACTTATCACGCCGCCGTGGACGAACCCGTGCTGCTGCTTCAGGTTGTCGGCGATGGGAATTCTTATTTCCGCGCTGGTGGCGCCTATTTCGGTGAGCTGCGCCCCGATGAACTGGCTGAACGGCTGCGAATCGAATACGCCGCGCGCGAACTCCTGCAGGTCCATTCGTACTCCCGTGAGTGAGGGCCGGGTCTCGGATCGGAGTCGAAGCAATGGCCACATGATCGCGGGGCGGCGCGCGGAATATCCATTGACGGCGACCGGCGAACCATGGTTCAATCACGCAAGATCATACACTACGTGCCGTACCGGCCGGTAGTGTCAGGGGATGTCTGACCATGTCCAACCCCATGTGGCGACAACTGGGGCGACGAGCGGGGTGTGCCCGGCGACCTGCTGGACGGCGCGCCGGATGCCGGCATTCAGGGGTTGTCCCGACCACCCGGTAGCGAATTGTCACTGATTCGGTGGGAGCATTCGATGAAACAGCAGGAACAGATCGACCTCATGAAAGAACTGTTCGCGCTACGGGAACAGGGCCGCAACAAAGAAATGCTGGGCAAGACGGTCCGGGTGCCGGTGGAAAACTACACGTCCCAGGAGATCCTCGATCGGGAGATGGCGCGGATCTTCCGGACCCACCCCATCGTGGCCGGCCATGCCTCGAACGTACGCGAACCCGGCTCGTACCTGCTCAGCGACTGGAACAAGTTCCCCTATGTCGTCGTCCGTGACAAGCAGGGAAAGCTGCGCGGCTTTCTCAACCAGTGCCGCCACCGTGGCGCGCGACTGGTGTCGGGCGACGAGAAGCGGCTCAAAGCGTTCGTGTGCCCGTTCCACAACTGGACGTACGACCTGGACGGCTCGCTGCTGTCGGTCACCCGTGAGTACAATTTTCCGGACCTGGACCGCAGCGAATACGGGCTGAAAGAACTCCCGGTCGTCGAGGCGGGCGGCCTCGTCTGGATTTACCCGACGGCCGACGCCGAGATCGACCTCGAGTCCTATCTCGGCAACATGCTGAACGATCTGGTCGATTTCCGGGTCGACGAACTCGTGCGGTACCGGAAGACGAAAGTGATCAAGGAGGCCAACTGGAAGCTCCTGATCAAGACTTATCTTGAGGGCTATCATGTGCCCTACCTGCATCGCACCACGTTGTCGAAGATGTTCAGAAAAGGCGTGCTGTCGCATTTCGAGCACGGCCCGCACATCCGAATGGTGGCCGCCAGGACGAACATCGAGGACGCGTTAACCCTCGACCCCGAGTCATGGCGCATCCTCGAATACGCGTCCGTGTACTATGTGCTCTTCCCGAACACGTTCTTCATCATGCATCCGGACTATGTTTCCATCAACATTTTCTACCCGGAGGGCCCGGACCGTACGATCTGGACGCACGAGATGCTTTACCGTGCGCCGGATTTCGCCGACGAAAACGGCCAGGACGGCCTCGCCAAGCGTTTCGAGTTCACCAACGACACCGTGTTCGACCAGGAGGACTTCGCCGTGGCGGAAAACGTCCAGGAAGGTCTTCTGTACGGCGCCAACGAGTTTCACACCCTGGGGCTGGAGGAGGGACTGCTCGCCATGTTCCAGGGAAGCATCGACGATCGCCTGATCTGACACGCGTGGACCGGTCTCATACGGTCGCCTGTCGGCCGATCATCCGGTGTGCGCGTGTGGCAGACCGACGAGTACGAACGCGACGGCCTGAGAGCAAGCAACGGAACTGTCCTGGAGGCCAGTGCGACCAGCGGGCCCGAAACTGCTCCTGGCCTCGGCGGCAGCTCGTCAAGGCCGTACGCGCGCGCCGGCGTCCTCTTCGGGAGGGATGTTGAAGTTGATCCGGAACATGTTGCCGGGGTCGTGGACGGCCTTGAGCTCGGTCAGACGGAGGTAGTCGCCGGGCTGGTAGGCGGTGCGGACCAAGGCCGGGTCGATGTCCTCCACACCGGCGAAGTTGAGGTTCATGCCGCCGGTGCCCCAGGGGCGCAGGTCCGCCGGCATGCGGTCGCGCCGCTCACGGCTCTCGAGGGCGGGCGGCGCGCCGACGAACAGGGAGAAGTCCGCGTCCCTGCCGCCGACGCAGTTGGGGATCTCGGGCGGACGGGCGTAGGCGCCGCCGAAATGCCGCAGCTCCGCGATGAACGGCGGCTGCGCGTCCGGGCCGGCGTGGGTCAGGAGCGTGTCGACCGCATCCTTGTCGATCTCGCGCAGGAGCACGTTGCGGTCATACGCCTGGTACGGGGCGTCGGTGGGCTCGTGGTGAATGGTGCCGACCTCGGCGTAGGGCATGTCCCGCAGCGTGTCCATCACCGCGGGGCCGATCTCCCGAAGTGGCCGCACCAACTCCGCACCGCCTTCGGCGCCGCTGAAGGCGATCCGTACGTGGGCGACGAACCTGCCGCGCAGCGGCGCCGGCACCATCGGCAGGTCCGGGTTGCGGGCCAGGAGCACCGAGGAGGCCATCTCCCGCGGCAGCGCACGGCTCCACTCGGCGTAGGCGTGCAGGACGTCGGCGGTGGCGTCGGCGGGGAAGTACAGGCCGCCGCCGTAGAGCCGGGAGACCGGGAACAGCGCGATCTCCATGCCGACGACGATGCCGAAGTTGTCCTTGCCTCCGCGGACCGCCCAGAACAGATCGGGGTCACTGCCGGGGGAGACCTCGCGCAGACGGCCGTCGGCGGTGACCACCCGCAGCCGCCGTACGTGGTCCGCGGCGAAGCCGAAACGGCGCCCGAGAAGCCCTGCACGGCGCCGTCCGCCGCCACCGACGGGCTGTGGCCGCCGGCCAGCACGCCGACGGCCCGGCCCTGTGCCGCGGCCATCCGTACGGCGGCCACCACGTCCCGCGAGCCGGCCGCGCCGACCACGAACGCGGGCCGCGACTCCACGGCCCGGTTCAGCCCCATCCGCTCGGCGTCATATGCGTGCTCGCCAGGCCGGAAGATCCGGCTCGGAGATACGTTCACTCACGTCAACGTATTCCGCTAGACGGTGGCAGTCTTGTACGAATCGGACATCACGCCGTCCGGTGCGATCGGTGCCGCCGAGCGTGCGCGCAAAGCGATCGAGGGACGCTTCGATTTCCCTGGTGAGAGGGCGTTCAGAAGCCGGTCGAGAGGGCGATGGGCCGCCATCGGTCCAGCTCGTGGCGGACGAGATCGAGCTTGGCCGTCACACGCTCGACCGCGTCCGCCCCGAGTTGCAGGCGCAGCGGAGGATGGTCGGCCGCCACGACGTCCACGATCGCGGTGGCGGCCTTCGCCGGGTCGCCTGGTTGACGGCCGTCGTTGGCGGCCACGGCCGCGCGGGTCGGGCCCGCGCCGGCGTCATAGTCCGCGATGGACGCGGGCTGGACCTGAAGGCTCGCGCCGTTGAGGAAGTCTGTGCGGAAGCCGCCCGGCTCGACGATGGTGACCCGCACGCCGAGCGGCGCCAGTTCGCCGTGCAGCGCTTCGGAAATGCCTTCGAGGGCGAACTTCGTCGCGCCGTACAAGCCCGAGCTCGGGGCTGTCGCGAACCCGGCCACCGAGCTGATGTTCAGCACGTGCCCGGACCGCTGGGCACGCAGCGTGGGCAGCGTCGCGCGCAACGTGTTCAGCACGCCGAAGACGTTGACGTCGAACAGGTCGCGTGCCGCCTTGTCGGACACCTCCTCGACCGCACCCACCAGCCCGTACCCGGCGTTGTTGACCACAACGTCGATCCGGCCGAACTCGGCCACCCCCGCGTCGACCGCGGCCTGCAGTTGCTCCTGAGAGGTGACGTCCGCGGTCACGGCCAGCAGCCCGGCGGGCTTCTGCGGGTGTGCTCCGAGCACCGCCTTCCCGTCCCGAGCCGTGGCGACGACACTGTGCCCCCGGGACAGTGCTTCGCGCACGATTTCCGCCCCGAGGCCCCGCGACGCTCCGGTGACGAACCAAACACCCATGATCTTCCCTCATCCGCTCGATCGATTACCTTTCAACGCTATTAGCTAGAGTCGGCTCTAGATCAAGCGGTGTCGGCGGCGGTGTGACGGGAGTCGCTCGTGGATTTGAGTATCGGCGAGGTGTCTAAGCGCAGTGGGCTGAGCGTCCACGCGCTGCGCTTCTACGAGAAGGAGGGGCTGTTCGCCAACCCCATCCGCCGCACGCCCGGCGGGCAGCGGATCTACCGCGAGGAAGACCTCCAGTGGCTGGCGAGCTGCGCCAGACTGCGCTCCTCGGGAATGTCGCTGGCGGCGATCCGGCGGTACGTCGAGCTGATGCGGCAGGGGCCCGGCAACGAACACGAGCGCCTGGCGTTGCTGCACGATCACGAAAAGCGGGTCGAGGCGCAGATTCATGAGCTTCACGAATGCTTGGACGTGATCAGATACAAGGTCAAGGCCTACGCGGAGTACGTCGCCCGCACCCAAGCAGGCGAGCTGCGGGATCCCACCCCTCCGGACGCCGAGGCGGACTGTCACCGAGCCGCGCCAGCGGGCCCCTCCACGGGTTGAAGGTGGCCACCGCCGCCTGGAACAGCGGCGCGCGGGGCCGGCGAGGATCTGGGTGAGCAGGCCGCCGAAGGAGTGGCCGATGATGACCGGTTTGCGGGCCAGCGGTCAGCACGCACCTGTACCGGATCTTCCCGAAGCTGGGCATCTCCTCGCGGGCGCAGCTCCGCGACGCGCTCGGGCTCTGAAGCCCGTCGAGGAGGCCCACGGCGGTCCACCCGGCCAGGCCGCCGAGATGGTCAGACGCGGGCGCTCTGCGGGGAGCGGGGGCGGGCGGAGGCCGCGGCCTCGCGGACGAACGACAGGGCCACGGCGCCCGCGAGTGGACCCGCGGCCAGGGTGGCGAAGGCGGCGGCGAAAGACCCGGTGGCCTGGTAGACGGCTCCCACCACGACCGGCACGGCCACGCTGCCCAACTGCGCCGTCGCGTTCATCGCGCCCGCCGCCGAGCCTGCCAGCGCCGTTCCCGACAGCCCCGCCACCATGGCGACCAGCAGCGGCGTGTACAGGTAGGCCCCCAGCCCCGCGAACGCCGCCATCACCAGGAACGCCGACTCCGAGGTCAGGCCGCCGAACACGAGCAGGCATCCGGCGAAAGCCACCAGCACCGCCAGCGCCGGTCGTTTGCGGCCGACTCCGGCCAGGTCCGTGGCCAGACCGATGACCGGCTTGCCCACCGCACCCGCCGCCGCGAACACCACGACCACGGTCCCCGCCGCCACCGGGTCGATTCCGTGCCCGTTGACCATGAGGGCGTTGGACCAGGTCACGAACCCGTACGTGCCCCACAGCCCGCCGAAACCGGCCAGGCCGAGCAGCAGCAGGTCGCGCTCGCGTACGAGACGGCGCAGCGGCGGTGGCCGCTCCGACGGCCCGCGCCGGTCGCGCAGCAGCGCCAGGCACAGCAGGGCGAGCCCCATCGACACGATGCCGAACAGTTGGTACGAGGCACGCCAGTCGTACACCTGGATCAGCCGGGGCACGATCGCGTTGGCGATCATCGTGCCGAGGGAGGAGGCCATGGTGAACACGCCCATCGCCAGCCCGCGTTCCCGCTCGGCGAACCAGGAGGCGACGAGCTTGACGCCCGCCGCGAAGTCGGCCCCCGCGCACAGCCCGATCAGCGCCTGCACCGCGATCCCCGCGCCGGCCGACGACACGGACCCGAACGCCACCATGAACCCGCCGGCCGTGAACAGCGATCCCGACAGGACGACCCGGCTTCCGATCCGGTCGCCGAGCAGCCCGCCACCGAGATTGGACAGCACATAGCCGACGTAGTACGCGGTCGCGAACGCTCCCAGACCCGCCAGCGACACTCCCAGCTCCGCCCCCGCCTGGAGCGAGGCCGGGCCCCAGGTGGAGCGGTCGACGGAGGTCATGGTGAGCGAAGCCCAGCAGAGCAGCAGCACGACCCACCGGCGCCGGGACCTCCCCTCGACCGGCGGTGACACTGTGTAATCACTCACATGCGGATACGTTACAGCCCGCTCACCGCAGAGCGCCCCACAAGAGCGGCCCGCCATGTCAGGACCTCCACGTTAGGACCTCCACGCCGGCCCCATCGCCGCGCCGTCCACACGCCGTCCGGCGCGACGGTCTGGGCGTTGTCGCAGGCCGGTGGCGTTTCCGCTCAGTGGCCCCCATCCACAGGGTGTCGGGCTCTCCTCTGGAGAACTCCCCCGGAGGCCGCCGTGCGCGCACCGTCATCGCGGTGCGGCGATTCCGTTGAAGATCGCGTCACATAGGCGGTCGACGAACTCGGGCGTGATGTCCTGCCGGACCAGAAAGCGGTAGAGCACCGTGCCGAAGAGCATCTCGGCCACCATGACGGCCGGTATCCCATCGCGAAGTTGCCCTCGCCGCTCCGCATCGGCCAGCCGGGCGGCGAGGTGCGATTCGGCGGTCGCGGTGAAGCGGTCGTACAGGTGGGTGGCCACCGCGTCGCTCTCGGCCGCGGCGGAGGCCAGGGCGCGCACCAGGCCCCCGGCCGCCGGATCGCGGTCGACGAAGTCGACGAACGCCATCAACCAGGCGCGGACGTCGCTCCGGAGGTCGCCGGTGTCGGCCACGACGCGCATGTCGGCCAGGACGTAACCGGCCAGCACGCATTCGGCGACCACCGCGCTCTTCGACGGCCACCACCGGTAGACGGTCTGTTTGCCCACCCCGGCGGCGGCGGCGACGCGGTCCATGGAGAGCTTGTCATAGCCGTGTTCGGCCAGTTGGTCGCGGGTGGCCTCCAAGATGGCCCGGCGGGCGGTCTCGCTGCGGACCCGGCCACGTCGAGGCTCGGACATGTTGACAACCCTAACAACGCCCGTACACTGAGACCTCTTACGAGACAGATTGTCTCGTAAATAGTTGGCAGGTGAGACCCATGACAGACACCCTGCGACCAGCGCGCCCGATCCCCACGAGCATCAGCGAAGCGGCCCGCGCATACCTGGCGCTCCCGCCCGCCCCGGCAATCGGTTACCCCGCCCTCGACGACACCGAAGGGTGGCTGAAGCTGGTAGAGGCCACGGACACGGCCATCCGCCGGCGGGTCGAGGGGTTCGACCTGCCCGTCACGGCCGACGAACAGCAGATCGCCGGCGTCCGCACCTATGTAGTGCGCGCCGACGGCGTCGCCGACGACGACACCACACCGATCTACATCAACCTGCACGGCGGCGCGCTCATCAGCGGCGGCGGCGACCTGTGCCGGCTCATGGGCAGCGTGACCGCGCTGACCAACGGCATGCTCACCTGGGCCGTCGACTACCGGATGCCTCCACTGCACCCCTATCCGGCCGCGCTGGACGACAGCCTGGCGGTCTACCGCGCGGCGCTGGAACTACGCGATCCGGGCGACATCTTCGTCGGCGGCGGATCGGCGGGCGGCAACCTGGCCGCGGCCTTGATCGTGCGCGCCAAGGACGAGGGGCTGCCGATGCCTGCCGCACTGGTGCTCACCACCCCCGAGATCGACCTCACCGAATCCGGCGACACCTTCCACACCCTCGACGGCATCGACAGCGGGCTGTCCAGTCTGATGCAGGTCAACCTGCTGTACGCGAACGGCCACGATCTCGCCGACCCTTACCTGTCGCCGCTGTTCGCCGACGTGTCCGGATTCCCGCCCACCTTCCTACAGGCGGGCACCCGCGACCTTTTCCTGTCGAATGCCATCCGCATGCACCGCAAACTGCTCGCGGCCCAAGCGGAGACGGAACTGCACGTCTTCGAAGCCATGCCGCACGGCGGGTTCGGCGGAGCCACTCCGGAAGACCTCGAAGTCCGCGCCGCCATCCGCCGGTTCCTCGACAAACATCGTCGCGCCTCCTGAACGCGCTCACGAGCTCGAGTTGATTGAGCAGCACGCCCCAAGTCGTAGCTATGGCGCAAAGTGCTGCTCTGTCCGCGAATGTCGCTTTCCAAATGCCGAGGAATGTCGCTCGGTGCCGTGCCAGGTTGGGGTTCCGGCGGGCATCCATGGGGTGGCCGGCGTCTCTTGGCCATTCTCGCTTCATATTCACTGAGAACACGGCTCAGCGAAGCCCCGACAGCTATTGACGTGCTGCCTGACCTGCGCGAACGGGGCCATGTCTGTTGCGCATTCCGGTGGCCGGCCAGATCGCCGGAGCCCTGTGGCAGAAGGCGCTCGACGAGAACCACCCGTTCGACGTTGCCGGGCCCGACGATAAGCCGCTGCCTCCCGGGCTGTCTGGCGGCGCAGCGCACCTTCTATTCCCGACGCAGTTTCCAGTGCGACGCCGTCACCGCCCGACCGAGTTGCGCTCTGACCATGGAGGGACATCCACCACTCCATGGGCGTACGGCGAGTTGGCCGTGCAGATGGACGGTGACGGTGACGCGGCCCGTCGAGAAGCGGAGCGCAATGTCAGGACACGCGGGTTGAAACGGCTGATCGCTCGATTGGGAAGCGGCCCTCGGTATCGCACACGACCTCCATCACGAAGGGCATCTCCGGCCGTCGACATAACCCGATGACCGGCGAGCCTCATCGCCGTTTTCCCACGAGGTCTCCGATCAGTTCGAGGCAGGCGTGTCGGTCGTCGACGAGTGGCGCCGCTGCGGGTGCTGCCCCCGGTCCCCGGCCCCGACCCACGCGGCGCCGTCCGCGGGGTCAAGACGGGCCCGTTGACGCCTCCAGGGGAGGCAGTAAGACATTCCGGTCAAAACTCTTGCCGTGGCCGTGGCGTTGTGGTCTCCTAGTCCGCGTCCGAGTTGTTGATCACGAAAGGAGCTGGAATGAAGCAGTTTGCGCAGCGTGCGGGTGAGCGGCTCGTCGGCCTGGTGCTGCCGAAGGTGGAGGCCGGTGCGTGCGTGCCGGAGAACGGCCAGTGCTGCAGGAAGGGCTACCGCTTCAACTGCCTCGGTAGCTGTTCCTCCAAGTCGTCGTCCTGCCCGTGAACACCCACTGATCGCAGTGGTCGGCGGGGAGGCCACCGTGTGCCCCGCCGACCTTCACATCCGCCCGGAGGCTGCCGTGCTCGACCTGCTTGCTCGCGTGCTGCTCGCCGTCGTCTTCTTCGCGGCGGTCGTGGGGAAGATGCGTTCCCGGCAGGGGTTCGCCGAGTTCCGCGACTCTGTCGCGGCAGTCGGGCCGCAGTGGCTGCCCGCCGGTCCCGCCGCCGGTGCGGTCGTCGCGGGGGAGGCCGCCACCGTGGTGCTGCTCGCCGTCCCCGGCACGCGGCTCGCCGGCTACGCCCTCGCGGCCTTGCTCCTCATTGTGTTCTGCGCCGGTATCGCCCGCGCGGTCCTCGCCAGGCAGTCCGTACGCTGCCAGTGCTTCGGCGCGGGCGGCGGCCTGCTCGGCCCGCAGCACCTCGTCCGCAACGGCCTGCTGGTCGCCGTCTCCGTCGCCGGCGCGCTCGCCGGTGACGTGCCCGCCTCCGCCCAGGCCACGCTGGTGGCCCTGGTCACCGGAGCGTTCCTCGGCCTGCTCACGACCCGCTGGGAGGACGTCGCGTTCCTCCTCGTTCCCGCCGGGAGAAACCGTTGACCCTGCTCACCACCGCCGTCGTCCTGCTGGCCGTCGTGGTCGCGGTGCACCTGCTGTTCACGTTCGGGCTGGTCGCCAGGCTCCGGGAGCTGCAGAAGAACGGCGGCGGCGGCGCCCACGTCCACAACACGCAGGTGCCGAAGCCCGGGACGGTCGTCCGCCCGTTCTCGGTCACCGACACCGACGGCGCCACGATCACCGAGGCCGACCTCGACGGCCCGGTCCAGGTCGGGTTCTTCCAGGTCGGCTGCGGGCCGTGCCGGATGCTGTCCGATGCGCTCGTCAGCGCCCCGCCGAAGGCCCGGTTCGTGTCCATCGTGAACGGTGACCCGGACGCCCCCGACGCCACCGAGCGGCTGATCGCCAAGGTCGGCGGCCTCGGCCGGGTCGTGGTCATCGGCGTCGACGACCCCGTGCTGACCTCGTTCGAGGTCGTCGCGTACCCGACGCTGCTGTACACGCACAGCGGCGTGGTGACCGCGTCCGGCACCCGGCTCGACGACTTCGCGAACGCCAGCGGCGCCCCGGCACAGGTGGCATGACCCGATCCGCCTCCCGCGCGGGGGTGGCGGCGCTCGCGCTGCCGTTCCGGTCCGCGCCGGTGAGCGCCACCATCGCCCTGGCGCTCACCGTGTTCGCGGGCGCCGCGCCCGCGACCGGGGCGTGGCTGACGATGTTGCTGGTCAACGAGCTCACCTCGGGTGCGCCGAGCACGGGCCGGGCGGTGTTCCTCGCCATCGCCTCGGCGGTCGCCGGTGGGCTCGCCATCGCGCTGCTCTACCTCGCCGGCTACCTCGGCGAAGTGGTCCAGCAGCGGGTCACGCTGACCGTGGAGAGCCGGTTGTTCCAGCGGGTCGCCGCCCTGCCGGGGCTGCGGCACATCGAGGATCCCGCGTTCCACGACCGGCTGCGGCTCGCCGAGCAGGCCGCGCAGGAAGCGCCCGGCACGGTCTCGCAGTTCGCGCAGGAGCTGGTCCGCTCGGTGGTGCTGCTCACCAGCTTCGCGGGCGCCTTGCTGGTGGTGTGGCCGCCGATGAGCCTGCTGCTGCTCGCATCGGTGCTGACGGCCGTGCTCGCCAGGCTGGCGACCGCGCGGCGCGAGGCGGCCACCGAGGAGGCGTGGGTGGCCACCGACCGACGCCGCCTGTTCTACCGGGCGCTGCTCACGGATGTGCGCGCCGCCAAGGAGATCCGGCTGTTCGGCCTCGGCACGCTGCTGCACACCAGGATGATCGACTCGCTGGCGACGGTCTCGCACGCGCGGCTGTCGGTGGCACGCCGGGGCGCACTGGTGCAGAGCGGGCTCGCGCTGCTCGGTGCCGCCGTCACCGGGGTGGGCACGGTCGTGGTCGCCACGAACGTGGTCACCGGCGGCTCGTCGGTCGGCGACCTGGTGCTGTTCCTCGGCGCGGTGGGCGGCGTGCAGAACGGGCTGACCGCCGTGGTGCTCCAACTCGGCGAGGCCAGCCGCGCGGTGCGGCTGTTCGGGCATTACCTCGACGTCCTCGACACCGGCGACGACCTGCCGCCCGGCACGGGCACGCCGGCACCGTCGGCGGCCATCGAGCTGCGGGACGTCTGGTTCCGGTACGGCGAGGACGGCCCGTGGGTGCTGCAGGGGGTGAACCTGACCATCCCCGCCGGCGCCGCCGTGGGCCTCGTCGGCGTCAACGGCGCGGGCAAGAGCACGCTGGTGAAACTGCTGTGCCGGTTCTACGACCCGCAGCGCGGCACGATCACCTGGGGTGGCGTGGACCTGCGCGAGCTGGACCTCGCGGCACTGCGCGCGCGGATCGGCGTGGTGTTCCAGGAGTTCATGACCTACGACCTGACCGCGGCAGAGAACATCGGCATCGGGCAGGTCCAGCAGCTCGACGACCGGTCGCGGATCGTCGCGGCGGCGCGGGCGGCACGGGCCGATGACACGGTGGCGGCACTGCCCAACGGGTACGACACCGTGCTGTCCAGGACCCACACTGACGACGGCGAACGGGCCGGTGTGACGCTGTCCGGCGGGCAGTGGCAGCGGGTGGCCCTGGCCCGCTGCCTGATGCGCACCGACGCCGAGCTGATGGTGCTCGACGAGCCGACCTCGGGGCTGGACGCCGAGGGCGAACACCGTGTGCACAGCACCCTGCTCCGGCACGCGCAGGGCCGTACCCGGCTGCTGATCTCCCATCGGATGTCCGCGCTGCGCGGCGCGGACCTGATCGTCACGCTCGTCGACGGCCGGATCGCCGAGCAGGGCAGTCACGACGAGCTGATGGACGCGGGCGGCGAGTACGCCCGGCTGTTCCGCCTCCAGGCCGGCGGCTACCAGGATGCGAGGGTGCGATGATCGGGTGGATCAGGGTGACCGTGCGGGGCAACAGCATGTCGCCCACCCTCCGGGACGGCCAGCGCCTGCTCGCGCGGCGGCGGCGCCGGGCGCCCCGGCGCCACGAGGTGATCGTGTTCCGGGTGGCGGACGAGCAACTGCCGCACCGGATCAAGCGGGTCGCCGCGATCGCCGGTGACCCGCTGCCGGACTGGCTCGTGCCGGTACTGCCGGACGTGTCGCACGTACCGGACGGGTTTGTGGCGGTGGTCGGGGACAACCCACGTTCGCAGGACTCCCGCCAACTCGGCCTGATCGACTGTCGCGACATCCTCGCCACCGTCCCCGGAACGTCGGCTCGGTCGATCAGCCGGGAGTAGGCGCTCGCGCCACGGTGGCCACGCCCTTACCCGGCCAGGCCGTCGCTTGTGGTTCCCGGCGACAGTGGTTCGCAAGGATGCCGCGGTGATATACGGGTCTCCTCGACAGACTGAAGCGGAGTGCCGGTGCGTGAAGGTATGAGATGTCCGGACTGCGGTGCGCTATTTACCGGGCCCCAGGAGCCGGAGTCCAGGTGCCCGAGGTGCGCGCTGCCTCTGCGGGAGGCCGCCGCGCGCGAGCTGTGGCAGGTGGACCAGACTCTCGCCCGGCTGAGGGATCGACAGGCGGAGCTGCAGGCTCGCCGTACGGAACTGCTCGGCGTCCTGCGCGCCGGTGCGGCGGGTCAGGGGGTCGCAGGCGCGGGTGCCGCGGTTGCGGCGGCTCCTGATGTGGGTGCGCCCGGAGTTGCGGGGCCTGGAGGTGCGGGGCACGGTGGCGCGGGGCGGGAGGTGTCTTCGGGTGCCGCGAAGAATGTCCTGCTCATCCTCGGTGGCCTGCTGCTGACGGTGGCGGCGGTGGTGTTCACCGTGGTGAGCTGGGGGCGGCTGGGCATCGGCGGGCGCGCGGCCGTGCTGGCCGCGTTCACCACGCTGGTCATGCTGGCGCCGGTCGTGCTGATCCGGCGTAGGCTCACCGCGACGGCCGAGACCGTGGCCGGGTTCGCGGTCGCGCTGCTGCTGCTCGACGGCTACGCGGCCAGGCAGGTGGGATTCCTCGGGGTCGACGCCCTCGACACGCTGCACTACACGGCGGGGGTGCTCGGGCTCACCGCGCTCATCCTGGCGGCCTATGCCCGGCTCACCCGGCTTCGCGGACCCGCTCCGGTCGCCGTGGTGCTGGCGCAGCCGATCCTGCCGCTGCTGGCCGGCGACTTACCGGGGACCTGGCTGGTGGCCATGCTGGTGGCGACGGCGACGCTGGACGTCGCGCTGGTCCGCTACGGCCGGGGAGCGGTGAGGGCGACGGCCGCCCTGGTCGGCAGCGGGGTCGCGAGCCTCGCCCTGCTGGGCGGCGTGCCGTACGCGCTGGGGTCTCCGTCGGTCGGCGAGGCCCTGGTCAGGTCGGCGCCGCTGGTCGCGCTGGCCCTGCTCGGCGGGTTCGTGACGTGGCTGCTGGCCAGGCCGGGCAAGGCCGAGGGGGAGATCTGGGCCGCCGGGGTCGCCGGCGGAACCGCTCTCACGCTGATCGCCGTGGTGGCCGCGCCGGCGCAGCCGGCGCTGGACGGCCTGGGCACGGGCTGGCGTCCCCTGGCCTACGTCGTCCCCGCGCTCGCGGTGGCGCTCGCCGCCGGTTGGCTGCCCTGGCGGAGGGTACGGCTGGCGGGCATGGCCATCGGCGGACTGGTGGCGCTGTTGACCACGCTGACGGCGGCGCCTCGGCTCGCGGCCACTCTGGTGGCGCCGCTCGCCTGGCTGGACGTGCTCTGGACGGGCACGTGGACGGGAGGGGAGTGGCAGCCGTCCGAGATGGCGTCGCCGACGGATGTGGTGGTGCTGGGCACGGTGGCGGCCGCCCTTCTGGTGGCGGCTGTGCGCGGCACCGGCGGGTCGCCGGTGAAGGCGGCGGCGTCCGGTGCGTTGGTGTCCGGGGCACTCATGGTCGCGGTCGCCCCCCAAGCTTTCGCGGCGCCCCACCCGGCCGCGGTGGCGGTGCAGGTGGTGCTGGCCGTCGCGACGGCAGCGGCCGCCACACTGGGTGGCCGGGTGCCCTGGTGGGCGGTGGCCTGTGCGATCGTCGCCGGTTCTGCCTCGGTGCGGGCGGCGGCGTACGCGTTCGGCAGTGAGCAGGCGACGCTGATCGTGCTGCCGATCCTGGCGGTGGCCGCCACCGCCATGGCGCTGGTGGCCGGGCTGAAGGAGTTGCGGGTCTGGGGGATGGGCTCCGCCGCGCTGTTCTTCGGGCTGGAGGCGGTGGCGGTCGGTTTTTCGCTGGGGCTGCGCGTCCTGGTCGCGATGAGCGTGGGGTTCGCCGTGGCCGGGGTGCTGGTGCTGCTCATGTCGCTGCGGGCGGGTACGGCCGGGAAGGGCCTCAGGTACACCGGCGTCGTGCTGCTGTTGCTGGCCTCGTGGCTGCGGCTGGGGGCCGACGAGGTCACCGTCGTCGAGGCGTACACGGTGCCGTGCTCGCTGGTCCTGCTGGGAGTCGGCTGGTGGCGGCGGCGCGGCGCGGCGGTTTCGTCCTGGGCGGCCTACGGCGCGGGCCTGTCTTTCACGATGCTGCCGAGCTTGGTCGCGGTCTACTCGGACGCGGAATGGCAACGGTCTCTGGCGCTCGGCGTGCTGGCGTTGGCGGTGCTGTTCGCCGGGGTCCGGGTCCGGCTGCAGGCGCCTACGGTGATCGGAGCGTTCGTGGTCGCCGGGGTCGCGGTGCGGGAGCTGGCTCCGTACGTGTCGGAGATGCTCCTCACGGTGCCGCGCTGGGTGCCGATCGCCGTGGGCGGGCTGCTGCTCGTGGTGGCCGGGGCGACGTACGAGGCCCGCATGCGGGACCTGCGCCGGTTGCGTGACAACCTGACGGCGATGGGCTGACGCTCCGCCATCCAGGTGATCATCTGCCGGTCGGGAGTTAAGATCGGTTGATGACGGTTCACGGCCGAAGCGCCTTTATCATCGGGGGCACGGGGCAGATCGGCCGGGCCACGGCCGCCCGGCTCATGGCGGCCGGGTACGCGGTGACCCTTGGCCATCGCCGGCCCCGTCCGGACGCCGCGGAGCCGGAGGGGGCAGCCTCGGTCCAGGTCGACCGGGCCGACACCGAGGCGCTGCTCGAGGCCCTCGATGGCCACGATCTGGTCGTGGACACGGTCGCGTTCACGCCATACCACGGCGCGCAGCTCGCCCAGTTGGCCGGCCGCGTCGGCTCGCTGGTGGTCATCTCGTCGGGAGCGGTCTACCAGGCGCCCGGCCTGCCGGTGCCGATCCCGGAGACGTGGCCGACGGTCGAGCGCGACACCCACGACTATCCGGCGGGGAAGGCGGCGCTGGAGCGCCGCCTGCTCGCGACGCCCGGCCTGCCGGTCAGCATCCTGCGGACGGGCGTGCTGCACGGCCCGTACGGCAAGTCGCTGGATCACTGGTCGTTCATCAAGCGGGCGCTGGACGGGCGGCCGTACGTCGTGCTCGCCCAGGACGGGCGGAGCCGGTTCCCCACGTCGGCGGTCGCGAATGTCGCCGAGCTGATATTGCTTTGTGCGCAGCACCCTGCCGCGCGGGTTCTCAACATCGCCGATGACCCGCTGACCGTCGCCGAGATCGGCGCCCGGATCTTCGCCGTCATGGGCCACGAGGCGGAGATCGTCACTTTCGCGGGCCCGTCGCGTCCGGACGGCCTGGGGTTCAACCCGTGGAATGTGCCGGAGCCGATCGTGTTCAGTATGGACAGAGCCCGTGCCGAGCTGGGATACCGCCCTGCCGTCTCCTACGACGACGCGCTGCGCCAGGTCGTCGAATGGGCCGTCCACGCCGTGTCCGAGGCCGAGGCGGGCGGCGGGGGCTGGCAGGACGTCTTCCCTGATCTGATAGCTCGTCACGGTCCCGACGTCTGGTTCCCCTATGCGGCCGAGGACGCCTATGTCGCCGGCGCGTAGGGGGCGCTACCAGGTGACAGGCATCGCGTGCAGTCCGAAGAACGGGGCGTCGTCGGCGAAGGGCAGCTCCTCGACCCTGATCGCCAGCCGCAGCGTCGGCAGCCGGGTCAGCAGCGTGCCGTAGGCGATCTGCAGCTCGGCGCGGGCGAGGTTGCGGCCGATGCACTGGTGTATCCCGTGGCCGAAGGCGAGGTGGTGGTGGGCGGAGCGGCGGAGGTCGAACTCGTCGGGGTTCTCGAACGCCCGCGCGTCACGGTTGGCGGACGCGGCCAGCACCGTCAGGCGATCACCGGCGCGGATCCGGGCAGAGCCGAGGTCCAGGTCGGCGGTCGCGATCCGGTCGAAGCTGACCCAGTCCTGCACCGAGTGGAAGCGCAGCAGCTCCTCGACCGCACCCGGCAGCAGGCTCGGGTCGGCGCGCAACGCGGCGAGCTGCTCCGGATGCCGCAGCAGCGTGACCACGCCCAGGGAGATCGTGTTCGCGGGTGAGTCGTAGCCCGCGAGCAGCAGGAGAAAGCCGATGTTGACCAGCTCGTCCGTGGTCAGCTCGCCGGTGGGCAGGTGTCTGGCGGCCAGCCGCCGGATCATTCCGGTGTGCGGATCACGCTCCGCGCTGCGGATGAGTTCCCGCAAATAGCCGCGAACGTCGCTGGACGCCTGAGCAGCCACACTCGGGTCCATGCTCGTCACCGACAACATCCGCAGCCGTGACTCGAAGAACTCGTGGTCGCCGGCCGGGACGCCGAACAACTCGCAGAGCACTCGCGAAGGGACCCGGCGCGCGTACGAACTGACGAGGTCGGCGGGCGCCCCGGCCTCCAGCAGCTCGTCGACCGCTGTGTCGGCGATTCGCTGGAGGGCCGGCCGCATGGCGTCCATCGGGCGGGCGCCCAGCTCCGAGATCAGCAACCGCCGGAACCGGCTGTGTTCCGGTGGATCCAGGTCGACGAAGAAGCCGTCGTCGGGGCGGTCGTCGTCGGGTCCGCGCGGGCGTTCCGGGCGTCCGGTGTTCGAGCTGATCCTCGGGTCGCTGAGGATCTGCCGCGCCTCGGCGTGGCGGGTGACCGCCCAGACCGGTGCGCCGTTGGGCAGGGTCGCCCGGACGACCGGCGCGGTGGCACGCATCCGCCGATACTCGTCCGGTGGTGCGAACGGGCAGGTCCGCGCCATCGGAAAGGTCGGCGTCGCGGGTGTTTCCTGCTCGGACGTGCTCATCGCGCCTCCCCGTTCGAGCCGGACACCACCCCGGCGATGTAATCGGAAACGGCGGCTATGGTGGGCTTCGCCCACAGCAGCGTCGCCGGTAGCGAGCACCGGAACCGCTGCTCCAGCCGCCGCCTGACGACCACGGTGAGCACCGAGTCGAGTCCCTGCTCGATCAGCGGCCGGTTGGGCGACAGGTCGGCGGGGGCGAGCCGCATCTCCTTGGCGATCTGGGCGCCGACCTCCTCGATCAGGAAGGTGCGCAGTTGCTCTGGCTCCAGGTCGGCGAACGATTCTGCGACCCGATCGCTTCTGGAGCCGTTCTCTCCGGGGGACGGCGTGTCGATCACCGGATACCGCAGCCCCGACAGCCAGCCGACGACGGCGCCGGTGTCGTCGGTGATCCGCACCTGCACCGTGTCCGTGTGCTCGTGGTCGAGGAACACCTCGATGTGCACCGTGTCCGTCGGCTCCCCGACCGTGACCAGCCGATCGACGTTCGTCACCATGCGGAGCAGCGGGTCGCCGGGGAACGCGCTAGGCGCCACCGACATCGCCGCGTCCAGAACGGGGGCCCACGTGGCGGCCGATCCGCACCGTACGCGGGCGCGCAGCGCGCCGTACCCGCGCCGCAGCTCCTCGACGCTCCAGTCGAACCCGGTCTCCGGTACGCCGACAGCGGCCAGCCGCTCGGTGACCAAGCCGGGTTCCGCCGAGGCGAGCGGCTGCGACCGGGGCGCCGGCGGCTGTCCTGGCGCGGCGGGGATCGCGGCCGTGGCGATCGTCTGCCAGGCGCCGTCAGGTTCACCGGCGACACGGGCGGCCAGCCGCAGCTCGGCGCCCTGCCGGACGATCTGGACCTCGCGGCGATCGGCGGTCAGCAGCGGAGCCGACATCGTCACTTCGCCGAGCGCCTGACGACCGGCGGCGGCGAAGAACGTCACCGCGAGAACCGCGGCCGGTACGATCTCCACGCCCTCGATCGCATGGCTGCCCGGATACGGCCGGGTCTGGTCATCCAGGACGGTCCGCCACAACCGGACGTCCGTCCCGACCAGATCCACATGCTCGCCGAGCAGCGTGTGCGTGTCCGGCTCGTGGCCGCGGCCGCTGGTGTCGGGGGGCGACGGCGCGCGCCAATGCCTGCGCCGCTGCCAGGGATACGCCGGGAGCACGACCGGCCCGCCGGCGGGTTGCAGCCGGTGCCAGTCCACGTCGAGGCCGACGCAGTGCGCCGCGGCCACGGCATTGAGCATGGCCGCCTGGGCGGGCAGGTTCCTGCGCAGCGACGCGCCCACGAAGACGTCCTCGTGCCCGCCTTCGCCCAGCGTCTCCAGCACCGAGTGCGTGACGACCGGGTGTGCGGAGATCTCGATGAACGCGCGGTATCCGTCGGCCGCCGCCGCGGTGACCGCGTCGGCCAGGCGCACCGGCCGGCGCAGGTTGGCCGCCCAGTACGCGCCGTCGAAGCCGGGCGTCTTTCGCGGATCCTCCAGGGCCGTCGAGTAGACGGCGATGCCGGGGACGCCGGGTGTCAGGTCGGCCGCGGCCGCGGTCAGGTCCGTCATGAGCGGATCCATCTGCGGTCCGTGGAACGCCACGTCCGAGGCGACCCGGCGGGCCGGAATCCCCTCGTCGAGCCAGCCCGTCAGCACCTCGGCCACGGCGTCGGGGTCGCCCGAGACGACCGAGGAGCCAGGTGACGACGCGATCGCGGCGACCACACCGGGGTGATCCGCCAGTCGCCGCGCCGCCTCGGCGAACGGAAGCTGCACCATGGCCATCGCGCCCCGGCCCGCGACCCGGCGCAGCAGGCGGGATCGCCGGCAGATCAGCCGGGCGCCGTCCAGGCGGCTCAGCGCTCCGGCCGTCACCGCGGCGGCGATCTCGCCGACCGAATGGCCGATCACGGCGTGCGGGCGCACCCCGTACTCCCGCCACAGCTCGACCAGGCCGAGCTGCATCGCGAAGATCATGGTCTGGATGTGGTCGACCTCGGTCAGCTCTCCCACGCTGAGCGTCTTCCGCGGGGAGAACCCGATCTCGTCGGCGAACACCGGCTCCAGCTCGTCGATCACGGCGGCGAACGCCGGCTCGGTGGCCAGCAGTTCCCTGCCCATGCAGGCCCACTGCGAGCCGTGTCCCGAGAACACGAACACCGGCCCGGGACCGGGATCGCTGAGTGGTCGTCCCGTGGTCACCGCGTCGTTCGGGGTGCCGGCCGCCAGGTTACGCAGTCCGGCGGTCAACGCGGCCTCGTCCTGCGCGGCTATCACCGCCCGGTGCGACAGGTGAGCGCGGCGCAGTGCGAGCGTGTGCCCGAGGCCCGACGGCGGCACCCGGCCGACGACGTCGGCGAGGTTGCCCGCGGCCTGCCGCAACGCGGGCCGCGACGCGGCGGACAGCGGGAACAGCCGCCCGGCGGGTGCCTCGGCGGGCGACGGTAGGGCAGGCCCCTGTTCGAGGATGATGTGGGCGACGGTCCCGCCGTAGCCGAAGGCGGAGACCGCGGCACGGCGCGGCTGCGCGGAGCCGGGCCAAGGCGTCGGCTCGTCGACCACCCGCAGCCCGGCGCCGATCCAGTCGACGGCCGAGGTGGGGGTGTCGAGCCGGCTCGGCGGGATCTCGCCGCGGTTCACCGCCAGGACGGCCTTGACCAGGCCGGCGACGCCGGCGGCGCCCTCGAGGTGGCCGATGTTGGACTTGGCCGAGCCGATCAGCACCGGCTGCCCCGCCTGCCTGGCGGCCCCGTACACGGCGCCCAGCGCGGCGGCCTCGAGCGGGTCGCCGATCGCGGTGCCGGTGCCGTGCGCCTCGACATAGCCGACCGTGCCCGGATCGACGCCGGCCTGCCGCAGCGCCCGGCGCATGACGTGCTCCTGCGCCTGGCCGCACGGCGCCATGATGCCGACGGTGCGGCCATCCTGGTTGACGGCGCTGCCGAGGATGGTCGCGAGCACCGGGTCCCCGTCCCGTACGGCGTCGCTGAGCCGCTTGAGCACCACGACCGCCGCGCCCTCGCCGCGCCCGTAGCCGTCGGCGGCGGCGTCGAACGACTTGCTCCGCCCGTCCGGCGCGAGGGTGCCCGCGGCGTCGAGGGTCAGCGTCTCGCCGGGGGACAGGATGAGGTTGACCCCGCCTGCCAGCGCCACGTCGGTCTCCCCTGCCCGCAGGGCCTGCACGGCCAGGTGGACGGCGACCAGGGACGCCGAGCACGCCGTGTCCACCGCCAGGCTCGGGCCACGCAGGTCCAGCGCGTGCGACACCCGGTTGGCCACCGCGCAGGTGGCGGCGCCGATGCCGGTCCACGCCTCTATGTCGGGCAGATCCTCGAGCAGCCGGTGCCCGTAGTCACCTGTGCAGACGCCCACGTACACGCCCGCGTCCGTGCCGGCCAGCGCGGCGGCCGGTATCCCGGCGTGCTCCAGGGCCTCCCACGCGGTCTCCATCACCAGGCGCTGCTGCGGATCCATCAGCTCCGCCTCGCGCGGCGAGAGCCCGAAGAACTCCGCGTCGAAGTCCGCCACCTCGCTCAGGAAGTGGCCGTGCGCCACCGTGCGGCGGACCGCCGCCGCGTAGGACGGCCCACGGTCGGCATAGGCCCGCCAGCGCTCGGCAGGTGCCGGTCCGCTCGTGTCCCGCCCCTGGTACAGCAGGTTCCAGTACTCGTCAGCAGAGTCGGCGTCGCCGGGCAGCCGGCAGCCGATCCCGATCACCGCGATCGCTTCGGACGGTCGGTCCATCACGCGTCCCCTCCCCTTCGCCGCGACCACGCGGGTGACTCGAGAATTTCCACGACGGCGGCCGAGATGGTCACGCCGGGGCCGTAGGCGAACATCAGCAGATGGTCGCCGGGCCTCAGATCGCCACCGCGGACCAGGTGTTCCAGGGCGAGCACCTGGTCACTGGCTCCGCAGTGGCCGATGGTCCGGCCGAACTCCCAGGTCGAGCGGGACGCCGGGATGCCCAGCCGGTGCTCACAGATCTGATCGGCGATCTCTTGGGAGGTGTTCATGCATGTCATCCGGGTTACGTCCGCTGCCTTTATGCCGGCCTCCAACAGGGCGCGGTCGATCACCTCGACCATCCGTTCGTCCAGCGTCACGAGCACGCCGGTCCCTTCGCCGCCGGCGACCGCGCGCCGCCGGAACGTGTCGTTGTGCGCGGCGAAGTCCACCACGCGGCCCTCGGTCACGCCGGGCGGGAACAGCGGCTCGGCACACCGGTGCATCTCCTCGGCCTGCGACACCGACACCGAGCACACCGAAGCCAGCCGGGCGAATCCCGGCTCGGTGTCGAGCACGACGGCGCTGGCCGCGTCACCGGCGACGGCCCCCGGCAGCATCCGCCAGCGGTCGGCCAGCGGAGTGCCGTAGTTGTCGGCGGTGACCAGCAGCGCCGCCTGCCGCCCGGGTGCGGCCCGCAGGTAGCTCGCGGCCAGTTCCATGGCGGCGAACATGCCGTTGCAGCCCTGCTTGAGCTGGGTCGACAGGACGCCGTCGCCGACCAGATGGCGCTGCACGTACGCCTGTGGCGGCCAGCCCTCCGGACCCTGGTGCCAGGTGGAGGTGTACAGGAGGAGGTCCAGCTCCGTGGGGGAGCGGCCGCTGCGGGCCACCGCGCTGCGTGCCGCCCGCAACGCCATCTCCGGTGCCGGGACGTCACCGGCCACCGCGACGGAGGCGAGCCCGTGCAACTCGACCTCCTCTGCCGGGTACCAGCCCGCCGCCACCGCCTGGTGCACGTCCACCGTGTCGGGCAGGTACGAACCGACGCCGCTGAAGTACATGTCCGCCGTCTCCATGTCGCCTCCTGGCTCGCTCGAACAAGGTCAGTCCGGTCTTACCGAGGCGTACTCCGGCGGGATGTCCAGGATCCGCAGTACGGCGGAGGCCAGCGTGGTGCCGGCGCCGAACCCGACGAGCAGCAGGTGGTCGCCAGGGGCCAGCGCTCCGGTGGCCAGCAGGTGGTCAAGGGCGACGAACTGGTCGCTGACCCCGAGGTGTCCGATCTGGGCGCCGTACTCCCAGGTGGTGTCGGCCAGGGTCAGCCCGAACCAGTTGACACCGCGGTGCTCCACGTCGTCCCGGCGCACATGGGGGAAGGCCACCCGCGCCACGTCGTCGAGCGTGATCTCCGCCTCTTTGAGCGTGCGGTCGACCAGCTCCATCATCGTCGTCTCGATCGCCAGCATCACGTGGGCGCCGTCACCGTTCAGCAGGCGCTTGCGGAACTCCCGGTTGCGCGCGGCGAAGTCCAGCGGCCGGCCCACAGTCACGTCTGGAGGGAACATCGGCACGCCGCCGTCATTGACGGCCTCGGCCTCCGTCAGCACGGTCACGTTGACCGACCGCAGCTCGGCGAATCCGGTGTCCGTGGTGACGAGCAGCGCGCACCCGGCGTCGCCCATCACGGTGCCCTCGATCATCCGCCACCGGTCGACCAGCGGGGTGCCGTGGTTGTCGGCGCCGACCAGCAGCGCGGTGCCGCCCGGCCGCAGGTATCCGGCAGTGAGCTGGAGCGCGTTGAACAGGCCGCAGCATCCCTGCCGCAGCTCGATCGCCGGGACCTCCCCGCCGACCAGATGGTGCTGCAGGTAATACTGCGCCGCCCAGCCGTCCGGGCCCTGGTGCCAGACGTCGCAGTACAGCATGAGGTCGAGGCCGTGCGGCGACAGGCCGCCGGAGCGCTCGAACGCCTGCCGCGCGGCGCGCAGGCCCAGCTCCGGTGCCGGTACGTCGCCGGCCACCGCCGCGCCCACCAGGCGAAAGCGCTCCACCTCCGCGGCCGGGTACCGGCCCTCGGCGACGGCCGTCTCGATAGTGACCACAGGTGGCAGATGGACGCCGATACTGCGCAAGTACGTGCCGGGAGTGCGCATCTAACCCTTTCCTTCGGCATGGACACGCCGCGGTGCCGGGGACTTCACGGGGTGTGCGACGCCGCGACGGGGTCACCCGGTCCGTCGCGGAGCAGCAGCATCGGGTCGCTCAGCTCGTACAGGCCGCACATCGGTGGACAGGCCTCGTAGCCGAGCAGCCGCTGGATGTCCTCGGGGTAGCCGCGGACCACGTCCAGGGGGATGGACAGGTACTGGTTCTCCTCCTGGCGGAGGTTGCCGAGGTCGTAGGCGTACGACAGGCCGGTACGGGGCTCACCCGAGGCGTTGGCGCCGGCCCCGTGGTACGTGCTGCCGAGCCACAGCAGCGCGGAGCCGGCTCGCATCGCGGCGGGCACCGCCTCGTCCTCGCGTGGCCCGCGCTCGTCGTCCCATCGGTGGCTTCCCGGAATCACCCGGGTGGCGCCGTTGCGTGCGGTGAACTCGCTCGCGGCCACCATGACCTGGACCCGGCTCTCCGGGCCCGGATGGGTACGCAGGTGGGCCGTGTCGTCCCGGTGCAGGCCCTGGACCGGCACGCCGGGCTGGATCTGGATCGCCCGCGAGATGCCGAGCTGGATCGTCGGGACGAACTCGATGCGCTGCTCACCGAGCCAAGCTCGTACCGGCCGCTGCAGGAAGTGCCGCGCGGTGCCGAGAAAGTGCGGCTCTCTCATGATCGTGGCCGACCGCGCGCTGCGGCGGACCAGGCCCGGCAGGATTCGGGTCTTCTCACCGACCAGTCGCCCGTCGCCGTCCGCCTGGAGTTGCAGGGCCGGGCCCAGGTCCTCCCACAGGCCGTTGAGCGTGTCGGAGTCGATGAAGTCCTCAATGATCACTGCTCCGGCTGCTTCGACCGCTTCGATCGCCTCTTCGATCGTGGCCGAGGCGGGCAGGGTGGTCAGAGTCGTCGGCTGGGAATCGGTCATTCCGGCCTCCGGGAAGGGCTGTGTCCTGTTCGTGTAATGGGGTCTGCCCGAGGTGGTCTGCCCGGGGTGGTCCGTCCGGGTGGTCTGTCCGGTTGGTCTGCCCGGGGCGGTCAGGTGACCCGGGCGGGGTGACCGAACCACCGTGTGAGAGCACGGGGCAGCGACGCCTCGTCTGCGGGTGTGCTCCAGGCGACGAAGCCGTCCGGACGAATCAGCAGGGCGTCCGCCGGAGCCTCGGCGCATTCGGCGGTGACCACGTCGACCCGGTCGGACCAAGGCTCGGCGAGCGCGCGCAGCCGGGGATCGGCGCCGAGGTCGAGCAGCAGCGGCCGCCCGGTACGCTGCAGTTCGGCGAGCCGCACCGTGCCGTCCGCGCCGCCGTTCAGTGCGCCCTTCGCGTCGCCGTTCGCGGCTTTCAGTCGCAGGTCGGGGCAGTAGAGCCCGACCAGGGGGCCGGTCAGCGACGGGTCGTCCATGTCATATCTGATGTGCAGGTCGTCGACCACGGCGGTCAGCCGCCGGTTCGTGTCGACGTCGAGCAGCAGGTGGGTGAACAGCCGGCGCAGTGCGTCGACGTGCGGGCCTGGGCGCATCAACGCGATGGAGGCACGCTGCACCTCCAGTGTCTGTGCACCTACCGGATGTCGTTCCGAGGTATAGGTGTCGAGCAGGTCCTCGTGACACTGACCGCGCGCGACCGCGGCCAGCTTCCAGCCGAGGTTGAGGGCGTCGCCCAGGCCGAGGCGCAGGCCAGGGCCGCTCCACTGCGACTGGACATGGGCCGCGTCGCCGACGAGCAGGACCCGCCCCTGCCGGTAGGTCTCGGCCTGGCGCTCGTTGTCGGTGAATCGGTTGATCTTGTGGACCTTGGTGACCGTCACGTCGGTGCCGCTGAGCCGGCGCAGCGCCTCCTGGAATTCCGTGAGCGTGATCGGCGCGTCCCGGCTCGCCGGTGGGCCGATGAACTCGAGGGTGATGAACCGGGGCGGTCCCTCCTCGTACACCAGGAGCCCGTTGTCCTTGCGGAACCAGCCGGGCAGGTGGAAGTCGGGGTCGTCGATCTCCGCGAAGGCGCGGTATCCGGTCGTGATGCCGTCCGTTCCCGGGAAGGCGATGCCGGCCAGCTTCCTTACCGTGCTCCGGCCGCCGTCGCATCCGGCGAGCCAGTCGGCCTGCAACCGGTACTGCCCGTCCGGGCCGTCGACGTCGAGACGTACCCCGTCGCCGTTCTGGGTGAACCCGGTGAGCGTGTGGCCGCGCCGTACCTCGACGCCGAGGTCCGCGGCGCGTCGAGCCAGGTCCCTTTCCAGTAGTTGTTGGGGGACCAGAAGGTCCGGAGATTCCGGGCGGAGCACGAACATGGTGGCGAAATGCCGTGCGCCGGGAAAGGCCTTGGGCTGCAGACTGTCCGGCCGCCGCTCGCCCATGGCGATGCGCGTCCGTTGTTCGGCTGTCGGCTGCGAGGGGGGCCCGTCGACCCCGGCCATCAACCCGCGACGGTCCAGGATGTCAATGGCCCGCCCGGTAATGCCCTCGGCCTTCGGGTGCGTTTCGATTTCCGGCAATCGCTCGAGCACCACCACCGGTACACCGTGCAGCGCCACCTCGCACGCGAGCATGAGTCCAATCGGTCCACCACCGACAACCGCGACCTGTGCCATACATACCTCTGCTGGGGCCATGAGCCTGCTGGAGAAATCGTTGGATTGCCGACCACAGACCGGCAACATCGGCCGGGAGCGGTCATGTGTCCCGTGTGTTGGCAGATGTGTCTGTTCAGGTAGCGCCGATGCTAGGTCTGCGGTGCGAGAATTACTAGTGGTGGCATTTTCCGGATTTGTCATGCATAATCCCTTTCGTTTGTGATCAACGGCGCAGGCGGGAGGTCGCTTCATGAGCGACGGCCAGACAGCCCAGCCCTTGGAAACCGACCGACCCACCCCCTTCGACCCGCCCGTCGGGCTGAGGCGCCGAGCGCCGCTCAGCAGGCTGGCCTACCCCGACGGGCACCTCGGCTGGGTGGCCACCGGATACTCCGTGATCCGGGCCATCCTGGCGGATCCGCGGTTCAGCACCCGGCGCGAGCTGCTGCACCAGCCGGTCGGGGGCGAGCGCGCGACCGAGCGGCCGACACCCGCGGAGCCGGGCATCTTCCCGCACATGGACGCGCCAGAGCACACGCGCTACCGCCGCCTGCTGAGCCGCCACTTCGGGCCGCGGCGCGTCGTCGAGCTGACGCCCACGATCCGGCGGTACATCGCGGAGGCACTGGACGGCATGGCGGACGGCATGGCGGACGGCACGGCGGGCGGCACGGCGGTCGGCGGGGATCCCGTCGACCTCGTCGCCTCGTTCGCGATGCCGATTCCGGCGCTCGTGATCTGCGAGCTGCTGGGCGTGCCGGCGGAGGACCGGCAACGGATCCAGGCGGCCACCGCGGTGCTGAACGACCTGGATTCGCGCCCGGAGCAGGTGATCGACGCCGTGAGGTCGATCACAGGGACGGTACGCGGCCTCCTCGCCCGCCTGCCCGCCGGCGACTCATCGGACGACGGGCTGCTGGCGCACGCCGCGGCGACCGGCGGCCTCAGCGACGAAGAACTCGTCAACCTCGGGATGGTGCTCCTGGCCACGGGCCACCTGCCCACGTCGAGCATGCTCGCGCTCGGGGCGTTCGTCCTGCTGACCGACCCGGCCCAGCGGGCCCTCCTGGCGGCGGATCCGGAGCGGGCGGTCGAGGAGCTGCTGCGGTACCTGTCGATCCTCCAGTTCGACGTACGTCGCACCGCACTGGTCGACGTCGAGATCGACGGCCAGGTCATCGCGGCCGGCGAGACCGTGGTGCTGTCGCTGCCGGTGGCCAACCGGGATCCAGAACGCTTTCCCGACCCCGACACCCTGGACGTGACACGCTCCGCGGCCGGGCACCTGGCGTTCGGGCACGGCGTCCATCAGTGTCTCGGGCAGCATCTCGCGCGGGTCGAGCTTCGCATGGCGCTGACCGCGCTCTTCGAGCGCTTCCCCGACCTGCGCCTGGCGGTGCCCCCGGCCGAGGTGCCGACCCGCGACCGCATGGCGGTGTACGGAGTGGACCGCCTGCCGGTCACTTGGGGCGTTGTTCTGGCAGACCAGCCGAGAGAGGTTCCAGATCGTGCGCTACCGGACTTTGGGTGACTCTGGCCTGCGAACGTCGGTGGTCGGGTTGGGGTGCAACAGCATCGGTGCGGGTCTCGACGCGACCCGGACCAGGGCGATGGTGGACGCGGCGATCGAGGAGGGCGTCACGCTCTTCGACACCGCCGAGTCGTACGGCGAACCCGCCGGCGCCTCCGAGGAACTCCTCGGTGCGGCGCTGGCCGGTCGCCGGGAAAAGGTGGTGCTGGCCACCAAGTTCGGCGGCCCCGGCCACCGCTCCGACGACGGGCGGGGCGAGGCACGCGGAGCGCCTGGCGGGCGGTCGTCCATCCGGCGGGCGGTGGAGGGGTCGCTGCGCCGCCTGCGTACCGACTACATCGACCTGTACCAGTACCACGTCCCGGACGGCGTCACCCCGATCGAGGAGACCCTGGCCGCCCTGACCGAGCTGGTCCGGGAGGGCAAGGTGCGCCACATCGGCAGCTCGAACGTCGCCGGCTGGCAGATCGCGGAGGCCGCGCAGTTGGCCCGCGCGGATGGCTCGGCGTCGTTCGTGTCCGTGCAGACCCACTGGTCGTTGCTGGAGCGCGGCGCCGAGCGCGAGGTGGTGCCGGCGGCCGTGCACCACGGGGTCGGTGTCCTGCCCTACTTCCCGCTGGCCCACGGCCTGTTGACGGGAAAGGTACGACGTGGGCAGGAGCCGCGGCCCGGGTCCCGGCTGGCGAGGCTGCCCCACCTCGTCACGCCGGAGAAGCTGGACCGGGTGGAGGCGCTGGCGTCGTGGGCCGACAAGCACGGCCGGTCGGTCCTGGAGGTGGCCATCGGCGCCCTGGCCGCGCTGCCCGGCTGCGGTTCGGTGATCGCCGGTGCGACCGGCCCTGAGCAGATCCGGGCCAATGCGGCCGCCGGCGATTGGGAGCCGACCGCCGAGGAACTGGCCGAGATCACCGCTCTCGTGCCGCTCGACTGACGGTTACTCCACCTAGCAATATCATCTGGTTTGTGCACGAGGATGATCTGCGGACGTGCCTGAGGGTGCTCTCTGAGCTGGCCGAGGCGCCCGATGGCGATCCCGATCTCGTACGTGTCCAGCACGCGGTCAGCGCCTTCACCAAGAGGACGCGTCAGAACGAGCGGGCCAGGAAGCGGCGGCGGCGCGCGGAGGAGGACGCGGTCGCGCTGGCCACCGGGACAGCTCCGATCACCACGACAGGTGCTCCCGTTGAAGGGGCCGCCGCATGGCCGCCTGCCCCGCCGGCCGCTTTGTCGCGCCGCATCCACGGGCTGACCAGGTGTTACGTCTGCAAGGCCCACTTCCGGGAGGTCGATGAGCACTACGACCGGCTCTGTCCGGTCTGTGCCGAGGAGAACAGGCGGCGGCGCACCGCCCGTACCGACCTCACCGGCAGGCGTGCCATCGTCACCGGCGGCCGGGTGAAGGCCGGGTTCGAGCTGGTGGTGAAGATGGTGCGGGACGGGGCCGCGGTGACCGCGCTCACCCGGTTCCCGCAGGACGCGCGCCGCCGCTTCGCCGCCGTGCCCGACTTCGGCGAGTGGTCCGACCGGCTCACCGTCACCGGTATGGACCTGCGTGACATCCCCTCGGTGGTGCGGTGGTGCGACGAGCAGGTGGCCGCGGGCGAGCCCCTGGACATCTTGGTGAACCTGGCCGCGCAGACCGTGCGCCCGCCCGCCTCCTCCTACGAGGAGCTGCTCGCGGGCGAGCACACGGCCGAGCTGACCATGGGGCAGGCGTCCCTGCCGGTGGGCGCCGTGGATGTCGCGGGCCTGCTCCCCGACCCCTCGCCGGACAACTCCTGGACCCGGCTGGTGCACGAGATCGACCCGGTGGAGCTGCTGGAGGTGCAGCTCATCAACGTGACCGCGCCGTTCCTGCTGCTCGGCAGGCTGCGCCCGCTGCTCGTGCGCTCGCCGTGCCCGCGCAGGTACGTGGTGAACGTCTCGGCCGCGGAGGGCCAGTTCGGCCGGGAGTACAAGGGGTCCGAGCACCCGCATACCAACATGGCCAAGGCCGCGCTCAACATGCTGACTCTCACCAGCGCCGTCGAGTTGGCGGCCACCGGGGTCTATCTCACCAGCGTGGACCCGGGCTGGTTCTCCGACCAGCACCCGGACCCGGATCGGCGGCGCAGGGCCGCCGCCGGATTCCGGCCGCCGCTGGACGCGGTCGACGCCGCCGCCCGCGTGTACGACCCGATCGTCCGTGGTGAGGCCGGCGATCCGCCGTACGGATGCCTGCTGAAGGACTACCGCGTCGCCCCCTGGTGAGGGTCGTTCAGACGGAGACCGCGCCCGCCGTGGCGAGCAGCTCGGGCAGGGTCCCGACGAAGCCCTCCTGGAGCAGCCGCAGCGCCACCATCCATGCCTCGGGACGCCCGCCGAGATGCCGGTGGACCAGCTCGGCCAGCCGGCGCAGAACCCGGGGATCGGGCAGGGCACCGGGCTGGGGCGCGAGCACGGCGTCGGGCGTGACCATGGACAGGACCTCGTCGGCGGTGAGTTCGCCGCGCCGCCGCAGCGCGGACGCCGCCACCTGGCCGTAGAGCGCTTCGGCGTCCCAATGGGGGCGTTCGCCCGGAGTCCGTAGGCGGCGGCGCGGGCCGAAGCCGGTCTCGTCGATGACGAACGGGCGCAGCGGCACGTCGCCGTCCCTGCCGAGCATCGTGCGTACCGCCGCCGTGCCGCGCAGGCCCGGCAGCCACAGCGACTCCGCGTACAGGTCGAGCGCCTCGGGCGGCAGCGCGGCGACGAGTTCCTCGGCGGTGAGCGTGCCGGCGAGCTGGCCGTTCCCCGCGACCTTCACCAGCGCGCCCGCGCCGACGATCGGAAGGCGGTCGCGGACCAGGGCGAGCAGCGCGGGCGACGGGCTGGGAACGAGCGGCGCGAGCTCCGGATGGTCGGCGATGGCCAGGAGCAGCAGCTCGTCAGGGAGGTCGGTGCGCTGGGCCATCAGCCTGGCCGCCCGGTAGGGCAGCGGCCCTTCGCGCCGTCGCCGCTCCGGCTCGCCGCCCAGCAGGGCGGGCCAGTCCACCCGGGGGATCGACGGGTGCCGCCGGTGGACGAGCGAGCGGACCAGCGTTTCGCCGTCGAACGGCGCGCAGGCGGCGGCGTCGGCCAGCTCGGCGACCGAACGCAGCCATTCGGGACGTCGTACGCGCTCGCTCAGCTCACGCAGCCGCGCCGCGCCCTCCTCACTGGCCAGGGCCGCACGCACGTACGCGCTCACGCTCGGCTCCGACCCGTCGGGACCCCAACTGACCTCGGGTAGCTTGCCGAGCCCCACCAGCTCGGCCAGCTCAGCGGTACGCCCCGCGTCCAGCAGCGTCCGGCACGCCCGGACCGCGCCGTGCGAATCCGCCCCCCTGCCGAGACTCCGGAGGGCCTCGGCCGCCGTGCCGGGGTCGGCCGCGTGGAGCAGCAGGCACTGGTGCCGCTGCGTGACCGCCTGATCTCGTACGTTCGAGGGAAGGGGCACCGGGGTGACGCCGTCGCGGCGGGACGTCTGGTGCGCGAGCTGCCTGAGCAGATTGCGCGGCATCCCCGCCAAAAGGAACAACTGGCCGTTGACCTGGGGGTCGTCCAGATCGAGTAACTGGCCGAGCAGGGACGTCGCGTGATCGAGCAGCGCGGCCGTGGGCGGGAGGCGCTTGTCGCCAGGACGGCGCAGCAAAGCCTCGGTGACGGGCCGGTTCAGCAGGCCGTAGCTGACGGAGGCTCCTTGGGCGAGCGGATCGCCGAGGAGCGGGTCCACCTCGTCCGGGGCGGCGAAGCGCAGCAGACCGGCGGCGCACGCGTAGATGTCGCGCGCCCTGACGAAGGTGACGGTCGTGGCATTCACGATTCGACACCGTAGGGGCTGAGATCATCCGGCGCCACCGGGCGTACGCGGTGGCAGGCCATCAGTGCACCCGGCGGGTGGCGACGGTGCGGCCGCGCAGGGCGTGCGCGCCGAGCTCGCCCCAAAGCCGGTCCACGCGTTCGCCGCTCCCGGTAGACGTTCATGTCCGTGGCCACGAACGCCCGACTGATGGAGCCGACAATTCTCCTTCGGCGCCACGCAACCTCCGAACCGCCTCGACGCATCTTCCTCGTGTGAAGCTAGCTTTCTTGGAGTCCGATGAGCCTCGATGAGGAGTACACCGCCTATGTGAGTGGGCGGCTGACGTGGTTGCGGCGGATCGCCTACCCGCTGTGCCAGGACTGGCACCGTGCCGACGACCTGGTGCAGACGGCGATCACCAGGTTGTACGTCAAGTGGCGCCAGGCGCGCGTGGCCGATGACCTCGACGCGTACGTCCGGGTGATCCTGGTCCGGGTCTTTCTCGCCGAGCAGCGCGGGGGCTGGTTCTCCCGGGTACGGCCGACGCCCACGCTGCCCCAGTCCTCGTTCGAGGGCAACGACCGCGACACGGCCATGGACCTGCACCGGGCACTGACCGCGGTACCGCCGCGCCAGCGCGTGACCCTCGTGCTGCGTTTTCACTGCGACCTGAGCGTCGAGCAGACCGCCCGCGCGCTGGGCTGCTCCACCGGGACGGTCAAGAGCCAGACCGCCCGCGGTTTGGCCACCCTGCGCTCGATACTCGGCGCGCAGGATGCTCATCTGGCGCACAAGGAGGAGTGCTGATGGACGCCGAGCACCTGTTCGACAGGCTGGCACACCAGGAACAGCCACCCACTTCGGTGGACGTCCGCCGGGCCATCGTCTCCGGAGGAGCGATACGCCGACGCCGCCGGGCAGGAGCGGCGGCTTCCGCGCTGGCGGCATGCACGGCCGTCATGGTGACCTGGCTCGTTCTTCCCCAGTCGGGGCAGCGCGATGGCGTGGCCGTTGCCGTGCCCACCGGTACCCCGGTCACCAGCACCACGCCCAGCGGGCCGTCCGCCGAGGCCGCGGCGGAGCCGACCGACGCCGGGTTCGAGAAGCTGAAGAAGAAGTATCCTCCCCTCGGGAAGATCGCCTCCATGCCCGAGATACCCATCTGGATGTGGCTGGGCCGGTGGTCGGCCGCCTCATCGGAAGGTCCCGTGTTGTGTTCGGCGCGGGACGGGGGCGGCGCCACCTGTGCCGGCTTCCCTCCCCTCGGCGCCAAGGAGTTCGCGCGCACGCAGGGCCGTACCACGGGCCCTCTGAACGAGCAGCAGGTGCGGGCCCTCCACCCCGATGCCACCGCGCGGCAACTGCGCGAGCTGATCGAAGAACAGCAGCGCCAGAACACCCTCGGCAGGATCTTCTTCGGCATCGCCAGAACCGAGGTCCACGGAATCACGGCCGTCACCACGGATGGGCGCGAGGTTCCCGCAAGCATCGCGCGAGACGCCGGAGCGGGGCTCGGGGTGTGGGCCGTGCGGCTTCCTGTCGGCGTCACGACGGAATCGCTGATCGTCACCGACGCCGGCGGAAAGACTCTCCAGCGGATCCGCGGCGGGTGACGGGTTGCGTTCGAGCGCGCTCAAAGGCATAGCGTCCCCGGCATGACGACACAGACCTGGATCATCACCGGCGCGTCCCGCGGTTTCGGGCGCGCACTTGCGGAGTCGGCGCTGGCGGCGGGCGACCGCGTGGTGGCCGCGGTGCGCAGGCCCGAGAGCGTGGCAGACCTGGAGGCCGCCTACCCTGACAGCTTCATGGCCGTGAAGTTCGACGTCCGTGACGTCGCCGCGGCCCCCGTCCTCGTGCGCGACACCCTGGAGCGTTTCGGCCGGCTCGACGTGCTGGTCAACAACGCGGGCCGGGCCGTGGTCGGAGCGGTCGAGGAGATCGGCGACGCGCAGCTACGGGAGTTGATGGATCTGCACCTGTTCGGTCCCGCCGCGCTCGTCCGCGCCGCGCTGCCGGGGATGCGTGAGCAGGGTGCCGGGACAATCGTGCAGATGAGCAGCCAGGGCGGGCGGATGTCGTTCCCCGGGGTGTCGGCCTACTCCGCGTCGAAGTTCGCCCTCGAAGGCTGGTCGGAGTCCCTGGCCGGGGAGGTCGCGCCGTTCGGGATCCGGGTGATGCTCGTTGAGCCGAGCCGGTTCCGTACCGACTTCCACGCCGCCGACGTGCTGGAGTTCGCCGAGGTGTCCGCGACCTACCGGGACATCCTGGCCGCCGTACGCGCGGACATGGCCGGGGTCGACGGCCGCCAGGAAGGCGACCCGGCGCGGGCTGCAGAGACCATCGTGTCCCTCGTACACGGTGACGAGGTGCCGCTGCGACTGCCGCTCGGGAGCGAGGCGGTGGAGCGGATCTCGGGCGTGTACCGGCGGGGCCTGGAGGAGGTCGAGCGGTGGGCCGAGACAGCCCGTGGCGCCGACTTCGAGGGGGTCGCCCCGTCCGTCCGGCCGGTCTAGCCGGGCCGCCCGCCATGGCGCATGGCGAGCTGGGGGCGCTGGATCATGAGCATCTAGTTACATCGTGAGCACGCTGGGTGAAGCTCGTGCCATGATTGGGCCGCATGCCGTCGATGTGGAAGGAGCCTTCATGCAGCGCGCAGCACAACGGGTTTCCCTCGCCCTTGCCGCCGCGGGTGTCGCACTGGCCTCGGTCGTACCGGCCGCCGCCGATGCCGGTCGAGCTCCTACGCCGAACGACGGCGTGTGCGCTGTCCTCGAGCGTCCCTACTGGCCTCCGAAACGACTTGCCGAGACCTGCGAGCAATGCAACCGGTTCGGACATGAGGGAGCGCTGAGCGGCGAATGGCAACAATGGAAATGTTCGCTGGACCCTGACCTCAACGTCTGGGAACTCTATACGTGGAACGACGCCTGCCCCAGATGCCGCACCTACCGCCCCGGCAGTGTCTTGGGTGAGCCTGCCGAAACGGACGGCGGGCTTCAGTTCAACCCCTAGCCTCCCCGGCCGCCGAGGACAGGCGCTGTCGTGCGCCGGCGGAGCTCAGGTTGGACGGGGAGTGGCGGACAAGCCGCTCCGGGTTTTCCTGCACGAGGTGCATGCCGGGTTCATCTCCGGGATGGGGGCCGGATACGGCCCGACGCGGCCCGCGTACATGGAGACTCTCGCCGACCTGAGCGGCCTCCCTG
The DNA here is from genome assembly GCF_039536965.1 of Nonomuraea antimicrobica. Classification (NCBI taxonomy): domain Bacteria; kingdom Bacillati; phylum Actinomycetota; class Actinomycetes; order Streptosporangiales; family Streptosporangiaceae; genus Nonomuraea; species Nonomuraea antimicrobica. The sequence continues at coordinate 74,112 of NZ_BAAAZP010000013.1, forward strand.
ACGACGACCTCGATGAGGAGGATGAGCTGATCGCGTCCACCCGGCTGCTCGTCATCGCCACTGACGGCGGACACCTGCAGTACTGTCTCTCCTCGGATCTCGCGCCAGGGCAGGTCGCGCTCGCGTACGAGGGCGACATCGATCCCCAGGACCTCGCCCTCCGCCTTGACGCCCTCATGCTGTCGCGTCTGGAGTAAGCCGTTTGGAGTAGGCCGTCGGGAGTAGGCAAGGTGAGCCAGGTCGGCTGCCGGTTGTCATAAGGTGCCGTGTGCCACCTGTTGATCGACCGACGGAGGAGGAACCCGGCAATGGGCGGCGGGGAGCTGATCGCGGGCCGTTACGAGCTGGTCAAACGGCTCGGCCGGGGCGGCATGGGCGAGGTGTGGGCCGCCCGGGACCACGTCCTGCACCGTGACGTCGCTCTGAAGTTCCTCTCCGTGGACGAGGGAGCCTTACCGGAGCTGACCCGGCGCTTCGAACGCGAGGCGGTGGCGGCCGCGCAGATCAACCATCCGAACGTGGTCGCGCTGCACGATCGCGGTGTGCACGAGGACGTGCTCTTCCTCGTCATGGAGAAGGTCGACGGCATCCCGCTCAGCGAACGAATGCGCGGCCAGACGTCCATGGCGGCGGACGACGCGCTGGCGATCGCCGAGGGGATCTGCGCCGCGTTGATCGCCGCGCATGAGGCCGGGGTCGTCCACTACGACATCAAGCCGCACAATGTGATGCTCACGCGCGACGGCCGGGTGAAGGTCGTCGACTTCGGGATCGCCGGGTTCCTCCAGACCGTGTTCACCGTGGCGCGGTCCGCCCAGTTGGCGCCGGCCGGCACCCCGGAGTACGGCGCGCCCGAGCAGTTCCTCACCGAGCGCGGCGACGAACGCTCGGATCTGTACGCGCTCGGCGGCGTGCTGTTCGCCCTGCTCACCGGCCGGCCTCCGTTCACCGGCCACAACGCCCTGGCCCTCGTCCGCCGGAAGCTGGACGAAGCCGCGCCGCGCCTCGACTCGATCCACCCCGACACCGCTCTGCCGCCCGCGCTGACGGCGCTCGTTGCCGAGCTCCTGGATCGAGATCCCGCGCGACGCCCTCCGACGGCGCAGCACGTGTACGACCGCCTCACCCGCCTCCGGGCAGCCCTGGACGGCAGGCACCTGTCCGACCGGGAGCTGGAAGCCTACGGCATGGCCAGGGACGCCGAGGGCGACTACTCGGTCTCCCGGCCGGGGCTGCACGACTTCAAGACGCCCCAGCAGGGTGCGGCCACCTCCGTCTGGTGTGCCGCCAGCACCGCGCTCGACGGGCTGGGCGGGGTGTACTGCGTCGACTGCGACATCGCGGAGATCGTCACACCGGGCGTGCCGGGGCGTACGGGCGTCGCCTCCCACGCCTGCGACCCGGCCCTCGCCAAGCGCCTGTGGCAGCTCAGCGAGGATCTCACGGGCGCGGCTCTTCCTGCCTCATAACGGTCTCCGCGCCGTCCGTGGTGACTGGCGTTTCACTCCAGTTCGGCGAGAGCGCAGGATCAGGTCGGCGTGGCAGGCCGGTACGGCCGGCGCGCCGAGCGCATGGGCGGCCAATAGGCTTCTTCCCGCGGAGCCATGGCCAACCCCCGCCAGGCGGGCGCTCAAGATCGCTGTCGTCGAGGTGTCCGACGCCGCCTTTCCGGCCGACCGGACAGAGCAGGAGTTCGTAGCCCCGCTGGAGCGCCGGCCACAATGAGGCACCATCCGCAGATCGATCCGGCCCGTCGAAGGTGAGGTGACCGTCGCGGCCAGCGGGTGCGGTGACGCGACCGCCGACCTCGCGAAGCAGGCCGGCGCGCAGGTCGTCGAAACCGCCGTCGGGAAGGGCAACGCCATCGCGGACGGGGTCCGCTCGACGTCGGCCGACATCATCTGCCTGATGGACGGAGACCTGCGCTACTACGGTGAGGTTCCGTTGGCCGCGCAGTCGGTGGCGCCGATCCTGCGCAACCTGGCGGAGGTCACGATCTCGAACCTCTATTGGCGTCCCCTCTATCCGCAGCTTTGGCAGTACGGATTCTTCGCCCCGCTGGCCGGCCGCCTGTTCCCGGAGATTCTTCCCAAGGTCGGCACCACTCCATGGTCCGGGCAACGGGCGGCACTTCGCGGCCTCTGGCCCGAGACGCTTCCGGACGGCTTCACCGCCGACCTCGCCCGCCTCCTGCACTGGAACGACGACGCGAACGTGCGGATGAGGCCCGTGCTCGCCGACGACTGGACCAATCCCCAGCGCCCGAAGCCCGAACTGCTGCACCAGGAGATCGAAACACTCGTGAGCAGCGCGGGCGCATTACCGCCGAGCACCTTCCCGAGTTGGAAAACTGGTTCACGGCTGTGCACCGGCACATGGCGACCTATCGCCCGGGCGTCGACGACCCCCAGCGCTTCGAGGCGGACCTCCTTGACACGTCCCTGACTCTGCTGGCGCAGGCTTTGCGCTGATCAGGTGGTTCTGCTGACCGCCGCCTCCGGCGGGGTCGCACCGAGTGGTACTAGGTAGCGGCTTGTGCCTGCCCGGAGACGTGGCGGGATCGGGCTCGCTTGGTTGGGTGGAGGTCGTGCGCCTTCTCACGCGATCACTCGCCGCCGTTGCCGTCACCGCCGGAGCGCTGGGACTCGCCAGCGCCGCCTACCAGACCTGGGGCTCGACCCGCGACCGGCGGCGCTACCCACCGCCAGGACGCATGATCGACGTCGGCGGCCGGAGGATTCACCTCTGGATCGAGGGTGCGGGCGATCCGGCGGTGGTGGTCGTTCCCGCGCTCGGTGAGTCGTGTCTCGACTTCGCCGCGCTCCTGCCCGCGCTGGCCGCCGAGACCAGGACGGTGGTCTTCGACCGGGCGGGGCTCGGCTGGAGCGACCCGGTACGCAAGCCGATGGCGCAGCTCGACGCCGCCGACGACCTGCGCACCGCGCTGCACCAGGCCGGGGTGGAGCCTCCGTACGTGCTGGTGGGGCACTCGATGGGTGGATACGTGCTGCGGCTGTTCGCCGCCGCGTATCCCGGTGAGGTGGCCGGGCTGGTGTTCGTCGACTCCAGCCATCCTGAGCAGCATCGGATCCCCGGCTATCACTGGAAGACGGTCAGGTACGCGGCGGCGCGACGCGCCAGATGGTTCGGCGTACGCCGCCTGCTCGTGGACCTCGGCCTGCCCTCACCCAGGTCGAGCGCCGTGCCCGCCGAGTACGCGGCGGCGTGGACCGCGCTGAGGCTGGGCGACCGGCAGCGGCGCACCTCGTGGTGGGAGCTGGCGCTGCGGGCGCAGATCGCCGCCGCCGTGGGGGAGCGCACCGGGCCGCTCGGCAGCACCCCGGTCACGGTGCTGACGTGCAGCAAGAACGATCCGTACGCGACCACCCGCAAGGAACGCGCGCTCCTGCGACAGCACCTCCAGTCGTGGTACCCGCTCCAGGCGGACCTGGCGGCGTTGTCGACGGACAGCAAGCACGTGGTCGCCCGGCGGGCCGGCCACTACATCCACCATCACGAGCCGGAGCTGGTGGTGGAGGCCATCCTGGACATGGTGCGCAGAGTTCGCCCGTAGGGCGTGGCGCGGTGCTGCTGGTCCGGCACGTCCCCGACACTCGTGAGGCGGCGTCGTCCGGCCGCTTCGACGTGGCCGGGGCCGAGCCGGCGGCGGTGCGGACGGCAGGGGGACGTCGTCATTGATTCCTTTGTGGCGCGCGCTCATGGCCTGCGATCTCGTGGATGCGATGGCGAAGCCGGAGATCACATCGCTGTTGCGGAGGGAGACAGGTATTCAGGGTGGAAAGTGCGGAAGGTAGGGTGAGGGCTTGTGACGATGTTTCGGATCAGCGAGGCCGCGGGGCTGCTCGGGGTCAGCTCCGACACCGTCCGCCGATGGGTGGACGCGGGCCGGCTGGGCGCCGAGCGGGACGAGCACGGCCACCGGCGGGTCAACGGCGCCGATCTGGCCGCCTTCGCCCGCTCGCAGATCGAGGAGCACGACGGCGGCGGCCGTTCGTCGGCGCGTAACCGATTTCGCGGCATCGTCACCGAAGTGATCCGCGACGCGGTGATGGCACAGGTGGAGATCACCGCGGGCCCGTTCCGGGTGGTGTCGCTGATGAGCCGCCAGGCCGCGGACGAGTTGGGCCTGGAGGTGGGAGTGGTCGCGGACGCCGTGATCAAGTCCACCAACGTCGTCGTGGAGATTCCCGGTCACGAGCGCGTGACCAGTCACTCGTGAGGAGCCCCCCCTTGGTGTTCAGGCGTCTTTCCCGATGGGCGATCGCCCTGCCCGTCGCGCTCGCGCTGGCGGGCCTGTCCGGTTGCGGCTCCGGCGAACCGGCCGCTTCCACAGCCACGACCTCCGCCTCGTCCTCGGCGTCCGCCGACGGCGGGGCCAAGGAGGTGACGGTGTTCGCTGCGGCGTCGCTGACCGAGACGTTCACCGAGCTGGGCAAGACCTTCGAGGCCGCGCATCCGGGCACGACGGTCAGGTTCAACTTCGGCTCCAGCGCCACCCTGGCCCAGCAGATCACCCAGGGGGCCCCGGCCGACGTGTTCGCCGCGGCGAGCCCGGCCACCATGAAGACCGTCACCGACGCCTCGCTCGCGGGTTCGCCGACCACGTTCGTGCGCAACAAGCTGCAGATCGCCGTGCCGCAGGACAACCCGGCCAAGGTCGACGAGCTGAAGGACCTGACCGACACCAAGGTCAAGGTGGCGCTCTGCGCCGAGCAGGTGCCCTGCGGGGCCGCCGCGGTCAAGGCGCTGGACGCGGCCGGGCTCAAGGTCACCCCGGTCACCCTGGAGCAGGACGTCAAGGCCACGCTGACCAAGGTGGAGCTGGGCGAGGTGGACGCGGCGCTGGTCTACAAGACCGACGTGATCGCCGCGGCGGGCAAGGTGCAGGGCATCACGTTCCCGGAGGCCGACCAGGCGATCAACGACTACCCGATCGCCACCCTGACGCAGGCCCCGGCCGGTGATCTGGCCAAGCAGTTCATGGACCTGGTGCTGTCGCCGCAGGGCAAGGACGTGCTGGCCAAGGCCGGCTTCGAGGCCGCCTGATCGCGGATGGGCTCGTTCGCGCCGGAGCGGGTCGGCCCGGAGGGTCCGCGTGGCGGGCCCGCCGGGCGTCCCGCCACGGGCCGGGAGGTCTCAGGGCGGCTGCCGTGGATGCTGGTCGTGCCCGCGCTGGCGGGGCTGGCCTTCCTGGTGCTGCCGCTGGCGGGGCTGCTGATCCGGGCGCCCTGGTCCACGCTGCTGGAGCGGCTGGCCGAGCCGCACGTGCTGGAGGCGTTGCGGCTGTCGCTGGTGTGCGCCACCATCGCCACCGCGGTGTGCCTGGTGCTCGGCGTCCCGCTGGCGTGGCTGCTGGCCCGGGTGGAGTTCCCCGGCCGGCGCCTGGTGCGCGCCCTGGTCACCGTGCCGCTGGTGCTGCCGCCCGTGGTCGGCGGTGTGGCGCTGCTGCTGGTGCTGGGCCGGCGCGGGCTCGTCGGGCAGTGGCTTGAGGCCACGTTCGGGATCACGCTGCCGTTCACCACGGCGGGCGTGATCGTCGCCGAGGCGTTCGTCGCGATGCCCTTCCTGGTGATCAGCGTGGAGGGGGCGCTGCGCGCCGCCGACCGGCGCTTCGAGGAGGCCGCCGCGACGCTCGGCGCCTCGCGCTGGACGGTGTTCCGGCGGGTGACGCTGCCGATGGTCATGCCGGGCGTGGTGGCGGGGGGTGTGCTGTGCTGGGCGCGGGCGCTGGGCGAGTTCGGTGCCACGATCACGTTCGCGGGCAACTTCCCCGGCACCACCCGCACCATGCCCCTGGCCGTCTACCTGGCGCTGGAGACCGAGCCGGAGGCCGCCATCGTGCTCAGCCTCGTCCTGCTCGCCGTATCGGTGATCATTCTGGCCAGCCTCCGTGACCGGTGGGTGAGCGCGCCATGACCCTTCTCCGCGATCGGTGGGTGAGCGCACCGTGACCTTTCTCCGTGACCGGTGGGTGAGCGCGCCGTGAGCCTCGAGGCCCGGTTGCTGGTCACCCGGCCCGCCTTCACCCTCGACCTCGCGCTCGAGGTCCGGCCGGGCGAGGTGGTGGCGCTGCTCGGCCCCAACGGCGCCGGCAAGACCACCGCCCTGCGCGCACTGGCTGGGCTGACCTCCCTGTCGGGCGGGCACATCAGCCTGCACGGCGCCCCGCTGCACACCCTGCCCGCCGAGAGCCGCCCGATCGGCATGGTCTTCCAGGACTACCTGCTCTTCCCGCACCTGACGGCGCTCGACAACGTCGCCTTCGGGCCGCGCTGCCAGGGCGTGCCCAAGGCCGAGGCCCGCGCCGTCGCCGCCGCACTGCTGGAGCGCGTCGGCCTGGCTGAGCGCGCCGCCGCCAGGCCACGGCAGTTGTCCGGCGGCCAGGCCCAGCGGGTCGCGCTCGCCCGCGCGCTGGCCGTACGGCCCGAGCTGCTGCTCCTGGACGAGCCGTTGGCCGCGCTCGACGCCCACACCCGGCTGGAGATCCGCTCGCATCTGCGCCGCCACCTGGCCGACTTCGACGGCGTCACCGTCCTGGTCACCCACGACCCGCTCGACGCCATGGTGCTGGCCGACCGGCTGATCGTCATCGAGAACGGCACGATGGTCCAGCAGGGCACCCCGGTGGAGGTCGCCCGCCGGCCCCGTACTGACTACGTCGCCCGGCTCGTCGGGCTCAACCTGTATCGCGGGGTGGCCGACGGGGCCCGGGTCAAGGTGGGTGAGCTGCTGCTGCACACCTCCGAGCACCTCGACGGGGCCGCGTTCGTCGCCTTCCCGCCCGCCGCCGTGGCGCTGTACCGGGAGCGTCCCGACGGCAGCCCGCGCAACCTCTGGCAGGCGCGGGTCGACGGCATCGAACGGCACGGCGACAACGTCCGCGTCCACCTCGACGGACCCGTCGCCGCCTTCGCCGACATCACCCCCGCCGCCGTCGCCGACCTCGACCTGACCCCCGGCCGCCAGGTCTGGGCCTCGGTCAAGGCCACCGAGACCCACGCCTACCCCGCATGAACGCCGGAGAGGCCCGCGCCGGCCACGACTGCAACGCCATCTGTCTCGGCGGCCCCTGCCACGGCCTGCTCACCCACATCGACCAGGACATCGGCATCTTGACCGTCCCCGTGCCGTGCCGCGCGCCCGACCAGCCCCAGGCGCACGCCCGCTACCGCATCACCAGGGAGCGCGTGCGCTACTGCGGCCAGGCCGAGCCGTACGTCGCCCTGCACTGGGCCGACCCGCCCCGCTCGTGCGGCGGCCCCGACTCCTGACCGGTGGCCGACAGAGGGTCATGGGGTGTAGCGGTAGCCCATTCCGGGTTCGGTGATCAGGTGCCGCGGGCGGGCGGGGTCGCGTTCGAGCTTCTTGCGGAGCTGGGCCATGTACTGGCGCAGGTAGTGGGTCTCCTTGACGTGCTTGCTGCCCCAGACCTCGGTCAGCAGGTAGCGCTGGGGGATGAGCTTGCCGGGGTTGCGCAGCAGGATCTCCAGGATGTGCCATTCGGTGGGGGTGAGCCGCAGCCCGCCGGAGACGGTCTTGCTGACCAGGTCGACGGTGTGGTCGCCGAGCTGGATGCTGGCCAGCTCGGCCTCCTGGATGCTGGCGCGGCGGGAGACGGCGCGGATGCGGGCCAGGAACTCCTCGATGCCGAACGGCTTGGTCACGTAGTCGTCGGCGCCGGCGTCCAGGGCGTGGATCTTGTCCTGGTTGCCGGCCCGGCCGGACAGCACGACGATGGGGACCCTGGTCCAGCCGCGCAGGCCGTGGATGACGTCGATGCCGTCGATGTCGGGCAGCCCGAGGTCGAGCACGACCAGGTCGGGGTGCCACTCGGCGGCCTGACGCAGCGCGGCCGAGCCGTCGACGGCGACCGCGACGTCGTACTGGCGGGCGGACAGGTTGATGCGCAGCGCGCGCAGGATCTGCGGTTCGTCGTCGACGACGAGGACCTTGGTCATGGTGTCACCACCCTGGAGTGGACCGGCATGCTGACGATCATCGTGAGACCTCCCCCTGGTGTCTCCTCGGGTACGAGAGTGCCGCCCATGGCCTCGGTGAGCCCGCGGGAGAGGGCCAGGCCGAGGCCGACGCCGGTGCCGTTGTCGCGGTCACCGAGCCGCTGGAAGGGCAGGAAGACCCGCTCGTGGTCCTCGGGCGGGATGCCGGGGCCGCGGTCGATCACCCGGAGCTCCACCTCGTCGTCGTGGCGGCTGCCGGTGATCAGCACCTGGTGGCCGGGCGGGCTGTAGCGGACGGCGTTGGTCATGAGGTTGACCAGCACGCGTTCCAGCAGCGCCGGGTCGGCGACGATGTCGGGCAGGTCGACGGAGATGTCGCCCTCGACGCGGTCGCGCAGGGCTCCGAGGTCGTCGATCGCCCGGGGCACGACCTCTTCCAGTGCGACGGGTTCGAGCGCCAGGCCGAGGACGCCGGCCTGCAGGCGGCTCATGTCGAGCAGGTTCTCCACCAGGCGGTCCAGCCGGATCAGGGATTCGTCGGCGGTGGCGAGCAGCTCGTCCCGGTCCTCGGGCGTCCAGGTGATGTCGTGGTTGCGCAGGCTCTCGACGGCGGCCTTGGCGGCCGACAGCGGGGTGCGCAGGTCGTGGCTGACGGCGGCGAGCAGCGCGGTACGCATCCTGTCGGCCTTGGCCAGGGGTTTGGCGCGTTCCGCCTCCTCCTGAAGACGTTCCTGGCGCAGCGCGACGGCGGCCTCGGCGGCGAAGGCCTCGAGCACCCGCCGGTCGCTGGCGTCCATCAGCCGGCCGCGGGCGGCGAGCACCAGGTCGTCGCTGATCACCACGTCGGTGTCCGCGGCGGCGGGCGCGGTGCAGGGGGCGGCGCCCGAGGTGGCGATGATGCGCCAGGACTCGGGCTCGGCCTGGTCGTCCGGGGTCGGCTCGCCGGTGCGTTCGAGCAGGGTGACCGAGTCGAGCCCGAACGTCTCGCGCAGCCGTGCCAGCAGCGAGGGCAGGGCCGCCTCGCCGCGCAGCACGTGCCCGGCCAGCGTGGACAGCACCTCGGCGTCGGCACTCGCGCGGGCGGCCTGACGGGTACGCCGGGCCGCCACCGCCACGATCGTGCTCACCGCCACCGCGACCAGGACGAACACGATCAACGCGAGCAGGTTCTCCGGATCGGCGATGGTCAGTTGCCCGACGGGCGGCGTGAAGAACCAGTTGAGCAGCAGCGACCCGCCCACGGCCGCGACGATCGCCGGCCACATGCCGCCGATCAGCGCCACGCCCACGACCAGGCACAGGAACAGCAGGATCTCGCTGGGGAGCTGCAGCACGTCGCGGAACGGCACGAGCGCGGCGGTCAGCGCCGGCATGCCGGCCACCGCCACGGCCCAGCCGGCCAGCCGCCGTTTGCGGGTCAGCGCGGCCCGGGAGCGCTCGGGCCGCCGCCGTCCCTTCTTGGCCTCCTCGTGGGTGACGAGGTGCACGTCGATCGAGCCGGACCTGGCCGTGGTCTCGACTCCGACGCCGCGCGAGATGATCTGGGCGAAGCGGCCCCTGCGGGAGGCGCCGAGGACGAGTTGGGTGGCGTTGACGCCGCGGGCGAAGTCGAGCAGTGCGCGCGGGATGTCGTCGCCGACGACCTGGTGGTAGGTGCCGCCCATGCTCTCCGCGAGCGTGCGCTGGCGGGCCAGGTTGGCCGGGTCGGCCCCGGCCAGCCCGTCGGCGCTCGTCACATGGACGGCCAGGAGGTCGGCGCCCTTGGTGCGGGCGGCGATGCGGGCGGCCCTGCGTACCAGGGTGTCGCCTTCCGGGCCGCCGGTGAGGGCGACGACCACGCGTTCGCGGGTCTCCCAGGTGGTGGCGATGCCGTGTTCGGCGCGGTAGCGGTCGAGCTGGTCGTCCACCCTCCCCGCGACCCAGAGCAGGGCCAGCTCGCGCAGGGCGGTGAGGTTGCCGACGCGGAAGTAGTTCGCCATGGCCGCGCTGACCTTTTCCGGGGCGTAGACGTTGCCGTGCGCCATGCGACGGCGCAGGGCCTCCGGCGACATGTCCACCAGCTCGATCTGGTCGGCCCGCCTGACCACCTCGTCGGGTACGGTCTCCCGCTGCGGGACGCCGGTGATCTCCTGGACGACGTCGTTGACCGATTCCAGGTGCTGGATGTTGACGGTGGAGATGACGTCGATCCCGGCGTCGAGGATCTCGTCGATGTCCTGCCAGCGCTTGACGTTCTTGGAGCCGGGGACGTTGGTGTGGGCCAGTTCGTCGATCAGCGCCACTTTGGGTGCGCGCCGGATGACGGCTTCGACGTCGAGTTCGGTGAAGGTGGCCCCGCGGTAGACGATGGTCTGGCGGGGGATCAGCTCCGTGCCCTCCAGGAGGGCGGCGGTGCGGGGGCGGCCGTGGGTCTCGACGAAGCCCACGACCACGTCCCGGCCGCGTTCGAGGGCGCGGCGGCCCTCGCCGAGCATCGCGTACGTCTTTCCGACCCCGGGCGCCGCCCCGAGGTAGACCCGCAGCCGCCCTCGCACGTCAGCCTCTGTCGAGGGCCAGGTTGAGTTCGAGCACGTTCACGGCGGGCTCGCCCATGAAGCCGAGCGCCCGGCCGGTGGTGTACTCGTCGATCAACGACTGGACCCGCTCGACGGGCAGGCCGCGTTCCCTGGCCACCCGGGGCGCCTGGAGCTCGGCGTAGGCCACGGAGATGTGCGGGTCGAGGCCGGAGCCGCTGGCCGTGACCGCGTCGGCGGGGACCGCGGGCGTCCCCGCGTTCCCGCGGACTGGGACGGTACGGCCCGCGGCGTAGTCCTCGCCCGGCTTGCCGCACTCGACCGGCCTGCCGTCATAGGTCGCGACGAACGGGACGGCCGGGCACGCCTGGTTGACGCTGACGGCGCGGTCGGGGAAGACCTTCAGCACTGCGCCGACCCCGTCGGGGGTGCAGTACGGCCGGGCGCCGCTGACGCCCTCCAATTCACCGACCGCCTTCGAGCGGGCGCAGACCTGGGTGAGCAGCGACTGCTTGCCCTCGTCCGGGTTGCCCTCCTCGTCCTTGGCGCCGGGCACCGGCAGCACGTCCAGGACGTCCTCGGGGCCGAGATTGCTGGCGCTGGTGGAGGTCGGGTCGTAGCCGTCACCGGCCGCCGACGGGCGGGACTGGAAGTACGTCCTGACCGGGTTGCCGTCGGCGTCGGTGAAGGACTGGCCGATGAGCGAGCTGCCCACGTCTTTCCCGTCCTTCTGGACGATCGAGCCGTTGGCGTGGTCGTTGAACAGCGCCTGGGCGACGCCGGTGGTGACCAGCGGATAGATCAGGCCGAGCAGCACGGTCAGGACGACGACCGCACGCAGCGCGGCGAGGTGCTGGCGGACCCAGCTTGGCAGGCGTTCCATTTATGACATCCCCGGAAGGAACTGGATCAGCAGGTCGATGATTTTGATGCCGATGAACGGGGCGATGATGCCGCCCAGCCCGTAGACGTACAGGTTGCGCGACAGCAGCTTCGAGGCGCTGGACGGGCGGTACCTGACGCCGCGCAGCGCCAGCGGGATCAGCGCGACGATGACCACCGCGTTGAAGATCACCGCGGCCAGGATCGCGGACTGAGGGCTGGCCAGGCGCATGACGTTGAGGGCGTCGAGGCCCGGGTAGACGGCGGCGAACATGGCCGGGAT